>USJQ01000059.1 GCA_900554985.1 uncultured Collinsella sp.
GGCGGCTCGCGTCTGCCTGGTCCACTATCACGAGGTTGGACTTAAGGGTAAGAACCGCGCACATTTTGAGCATATCCTCATGGATAACATCAAGGCGGCCTTGGCCGCCTTTTCCGTGAATGCCGTGTCTCGAATTTCCGGTTATATCCTCGTGACCTTTAACGAGCATCAGGCCGACGAGGCGGCTCGTGTCATTCGCACCGTTCCCGGCGTTGCTCGCGTGTCTTTGGCGTATCACACCAATCGCGACCCTCAGGAGTACTGTGCCGCCGCCGTGAAGGCGCTGCGTGAGTTTGGCCCCTTCGATTCGTTTAAGGTGCACGCCAAGCGCTCCAATACCGACTATGAGCTCACCTCGATTGATATCAATCGACAGGTTGGCGAGGTGCTGTGCGAGGCGTTCCCCGATAAAAAGGTTCAAATGCACGATCCCGACGCGATGGTTCACGTGCTGGTTGTTCAGGGTAGCGTTTATGTGTACGCGCGCTCCGAGCGCGGTGTGGGCGGTCTGCCGGTGGGCTCTGCCGGTAAGGTCGTGACCCTGCTGTCATCGGGTATCGACTCGCCGGTGGCGACCTGGATGCTCGCGCGACGCGGAGCCGTGTGCGTGCCGGTGCATTTTTCCGGTCGTCCGCAGACGCCAGATACCAGCGAGTATCTAGTGCAGGACATCATTCGCGCCCTTGAGCCGGGTGTCCAGATCGGCCGTCTGTATGTTGTGCCGTTTGGCGACTGCCAGCGCGAGATTTCGGTGACCTGTCCCAGCAACCTGCGCGTGATCATGTATCGCCGCATTATGTATTCGGTTGCCGAGCGCATTGCACACATCGAGGGCGCCAAGGCTATCGTGACGGGCGAATCGCTTGGGCAGGTTGCCTCCCAAACGCTTGAGAACATCATGGCCGTCAACGAGGCCGTGAAGATCCCCGTGTTCCGCCCTCTCATCGGTTCGGACAAGCAGGAGATCATCGCGCGCGCCGAGGAGATTGGTACGTTCGATATCTCGACTGAGGCCGCTCCCGACTGCTGCACGCTGTTTATGCCGCGCCGTCCCGAGACGCACGCTAAACTCGATGCCGTGCATGAGGCCTGGGAGTTGTTCGATCACGAGGAGATGATCGAGCGCCTGCTCAAGCAGACCGAGTACATCGACTTTGAGAGCAACACGTATAAGGCCCCTAAGACCTTAAAACGCAAACATTCGGAGCTTGCTCCGCGTGAGATTTACCAAGATCACGAGTAAATTTGTGCATAGACCGACGATGCGTCTGCATCGTCGGTCTTTTGCTATCTGGGCATTTTGCGACTAAGTGTTCATTTGCTGACGTGTGCCTGAATAAATGGACAGATTTGTGCAAGATTTTGGTCGGCTTTTGGTTTGACCGCGAAAACCGGTTTTGGAGCGTGGCTGTTGCAGGGCTCTTTTCCTGACACGATGTTGTTGGGAGGTTTTGCTATGGCGCAGCGCGAACAACACGAACGGGTCAAAAAGATGGACCGCTGGGCGGGCAAGCTGCTCGGTCATAAGGCAGTGGTGGTGGCGATGCTGGGCGTCATTGCGATGGCGAGCGGTTTGGCGATGGCGAACCTTGGCGGCGGTGCCGGCGGCGTGTCGTTTGAGCGCACTGATGGTTCGGGCTCGTTAGTGGAGCCGGGATCCGGCGATGCCTCGAGCGGAAAGACATCCGAAGGCTCTTCGCCTAAGGCGTCTGCCGCGGCAGAGGTCTATGTCGATGTTGATGGCGCCGTTGTGTCGCCCGGTGTATATCGCCTCAAGGATGGCGCGCGGGTGGCTCAGGCGATTGATGCCGCCGGCGGGCTGGCGCCCGAGGCAGACGTTACGGGGCTCAATCGGGCATCTAAAGTCGTCGATGGACAGAAGATTCACGTTCCAACGGTAGGGGAGCAGCAGGCGTCCATTGCGGAAGCCGATGTTGATGGTGGGGCTTCCGCATCGTCGGGCGTGAGTGGCGCTACAGGCCTAGTAAACATCAATACGGCAAGTGCGGCGGAGCTGCAGACGCTCTCGGGCATCGGGCCTTCTATGGCCCAGTCGATTATCGATGAGCGGACAAAGAACGGTGCTTTTGCCTCGGTTGACGATCTGATGCGTGTGTCGGGAATCGGCGAGAAGAAGCTTGCCAAAATCAAAGATTGCATCTGCGTATGAGTGCGACAGAGCGCGAGCATGTGATGCCTCCGCGGCCCTTGATGCCGTGGACGATGGCCCTGTGTGCCGGCATGTGCGTGAGCTGCGCTTTGGTGCTTAACGTGGCCGCTGATGCGCTGCTGAGGGAGCGGGTGCCGGCGGTCGGGCCGCTATGGGCCATTCCCATTGCGGCGGCGGTCTTCGTTGTGCTGGCTCAATCTTGTGCGCGGCTTGCCCCTTTGAAGCGGTGGCTGTATGCCGCGTCCGTCGGTCTCGTGGCGGGAGCGGTCGTCTCGGCGTGGTGGGCTGTGGGCACGCTAGGCGCCTCGAAGGCGCTCGACGGTCGAGCGGCAAGCAGCCTCGAGTTTGTCGTGCAGGGTGATCCATCCATAAACGACGACGTGTATTCCTATACCTGCGAGGCACGCGCGGACGGTAAGAACTTGGCAGCGGTTCGCCTATCGTGTGACCGCGAGCTCAAGGTCGGGGCGCACGTGCGTGTTATCGGTCGCGTTTCACGTTTTGAGAACGATGCGTTTGGACGATCGCGCGCGCTCCGAGGCGAGGTACGCAAGATAAAAGCCGTTCGGATTGTGTCGATCGATGAGGGTTCTCCGGGGCCGCTGCTTCGGCTGCGAAATGGGCTGCTTGCGTCCATCGCGCCTGCGACCGACCCGGCGCGTGCGCTCATAGCCGGTGTCGTCTGCGGTCGTTCGGCCGAGCTACGCGCCCAGCCGGCGGGCGACTGGTTTTCGGTAACGGGAACGGCGCATCTTATCGCCGTCTCGGGCAGCCATTTGGCTATCGTGGGGTTTGTAATCGAGGGTGTATTGCAAAAGACTCGGTGCTCACGTGGTCTTCAGCGGGCGATATTGGCGATAACGCTTGTGGGCTACGCTGCCTTTACGGGCGCGTCTCCCTCGGCCGTGCGCGCGTGCTGCATGGTGTTCGCGACGCTTGTCGTAAACGGCGTGGGGCGTCGCCGGCACGGCGCATCGGCACTCTTCGTAACCATGTCCATCTTTGTGCTACTGCGACCGACGGTGCTGTTCGAGATGGGCTTTCAGCTTTCATGTGTCAGCGTCTTTGCCATTCTGTGCTTTTGCCCCTATGCGACCTACGCTTTGGGTGAGCTGGGTGTGCCATCGGGCGTTGCCAGCATGCTTTCCGTCACGCTGTGCTCGCAACTGGCGACTCTTCCCATTACCATTCCCGCCTTCGGTACGTTCTCGCTCATTGCTCCGTTGGCAAATGCGGTCATCGGCCCGGTGGTGAGCGTACTGCTTGCTGTGTCCATCGTGCTGGTTCCCTTTTCGCTCGTGGGACCGTTGCGGACTTGGGCGCTCGTGGTGCCCATGATTGTCGCTCGCTGCGCCCTGTTCTTTGAGCAGCTCTTTGCTGCCGTTCCGGGCGCATCCGTGAGTGTGTCGCCCGATAGCGTGTGGATTTACCTGGTGCCGTGTTTGCTGGCGGTTCTGCTGGTCTGGTGGCCGCGTCCCCGTGCACGTCCTATGGCGGTGGGGCTTGCATGCCTGGTGCTCTTGGCTGCTATTCCGTACGTCTACTGGGATCGATTCGCTCCGCCTTCGGTGACGGTGCTCGATGTGGGCCAAGCCGATGCGATTCTTATCCGCCAGGGCGGCGTAGTAGCGCTCGTCGACTGCGGGCTCGACGAGCGCGTGGTAGCGGCGTTGGTTCGCAATAACGTGCACCATATCGATGCCGTCTTTGTGACGCATTGGGATGAGGACCACTGGGGTGGTCTGCCTGCCGTGCTCGAACAGTTTTCGGTCGGAACGATTGCCGTGGCGGCGGATGCGCTGGAGGATGCTCCTGCCGAGGTATTGAACCGACCTGGCGTGGAGTATCGGCAGGTGCGCCGTGGGGATACGGTCGACATCGGTTCATTTTGCGGCCGCGTGATGTGGCCATTCAAGTCCGTGGATGGCGAGGGAAATGAGGACTCGCTTGTCCTGCTGCTCTCTTATGTTCAGGAAGGCAAGGGCCTGCGTATGCTCCTCACCGGTGATGCCGAGCTCGATCAAGAACGGGAATTCGTGCAGGAGGTGGGGGATATCGATGTACTTAAACTTGGGCATCACGGCTCTAAGGTTTCAGTCGATGGTGAGTTGCTGGACGTCCTGAAGCCCGAGCTTTCCCTTGCGAGTGCGGGTGAGGGGAATCGATACGGCCATCCGTCCGATGCCTGCATCGATGCCGTTAAGGAAGCGGGTGGTGTGTTCGTGCACTATCGAACACGGCGACATTACCGTCACGCCGTCTGCGAATGGCTTTGCGATGCGATCCCAGAGACCGTGATGACATCGTTGGCGCGCGGCTGGCCCCTGGGCTAAAATGGCACGGTACGAATTCGAGAGCCTGCGGGAGGGGAGCGCAATGTCCGAAACCGGTCTGCTGCCGGCATATCTGATCGTCGGTACCGACGGCGTCAAGCGCGATCACGCCGTCTCGCGTATGAAGGCGCGTCTGGAAAAGTCGGGTATGGTCGAGTTCAACCTCGACGAGCGCGATATGACCAAAGACCCCGATATCGAGTCGATTATCGGATCGCTCAACACCTTTCCCATGGGCAGCGAGTTTCGCCTGGTAATCCTTGACGGCTGCTCAAAACTCGCCAAAGCGATCTCCGAGCCGCTTGTCGACTATCTGGCGAGTCCCAGCCCCACGACGGTTTGTCTCATCATCGCCGACTCGCTTGCCAAGAACACGCGCCTGTATAAGGCGATCGCCAAGATCGACAAGAAGGCGGTGATCGATTGCTCCGGTACCAAGCGCTGGGAGCTACCGCGCCGCGTGCAGCAGATGGCGACGCGGCACGGCAAGTCGATCTCGACGGCGGCCGCCGAGGAGCTCGTCTCGCGTTCGGGTGAGAACACCCGCATGCTCGATAACGACTTGGCTAAGCTTGCCCAGATGGTCGAGGCGCCCCAGATTGAGCTTGCCGACGTTGAGCGCTGGATTGTACGTACGGCCGAGGTTCAGCCCTGGGACTTTCTCAATGCGGTCTCGGCCCGTGACATGCGCCGCTCGCTCGAACTCTTCAATCTACTGCCCGCCAAGAGCTACGTGTGGACCTACACGCTGTTGTGCGGGCGCATCCGTGAGCTGATCGTTGCCAAGGCGCTCGATGCGCGCGGACAGGGTCGTGAGCTGGCCGCAACGCTCAGTCTTGGCAGGTCAAGAATCACCTGACCTGGGCGCGCCGCTTTTCGATGGCAGAGCTCGTCGCAGCGCTCGAGGGCGCGGTCGATGTGGAGCTCGCGCTCAAGGGTTCGGCCGATTCTCAGACCGCGCTTTTGCTCTGGATTACGAACATCTTGAGAAAATCGTGATGATACCTGCCTATTTGACAAATTCGTTCTATCCCTTTGAGGGGGAGCGTGCTATAGTAGGCGCTTGCATGACCTCACCGTGTCTCAGAGGTGTCATACATTTTTTGCAAGGAACTCGAAAGGAACTCCAGAAGTGGCAAACATCAAGTCTCAGAAGAAGCGTATCCGCACCAATGAGGCAGCTCGCATGCGTAACAAGGCTGTCAAGTCCGAGCTCAAGACGCTGACCAAGCACGTCCAGTCCGCCGTTGCCGAGGGCGACGCCGAGAAGGCCCAGGCTGCCCTCAAGACCGTCACCAAGCGTCTCGACATGGCTGCCGCCAAGCATGTTATCCACAAGAACCAGGCTTCCAACCGCAAGTCCGGTCTTGCCAAGCTCGTTAACAGCATCAACGCCTAAGTTGTAAATTTCACACCACACAGATTACGCGCATAAATGGAGCCTGTTTTATGGAACAGGCTCCATTTTTTGTACCGCTCGGGTAAGATAGTCCGCATGAATACTTCAATTGACATTTCCCACATCCGCAACTTCTCAATCGTTGCGCACATCGACCATGGCAAGTCCACGATCAGCGATCGCATCCTCGAGCTCACCCATACCGTCGACGAACGCGACATGGAGTCGCAGCTGCTCGACACCATGGATATCGAGCGCGAGCGCGGCATCACGATCAAGTCCAATGCCGTTCGCGTGTCCTATGACGCCGACGATGGCGAGACGTATCAGTTCAATCTGATCGATACGCCGGGCCACGTGGACTTTACCTATGAGGTTTCGCGCTCGCTGGCAGCCTGTGAGGGCGCGGTGCTCGTTGTCGACGCCACGCAGGGCGTTGAGGCGCAGACCGTCTCTAACGCGACGCTCGCCATGAACGCCAATCTGGACATGGTGCCGGCCCTCAACACGATCGACCTGCCCTCGGCTCATCCCGACGAGGTTCAGACCGAGATCGAGGATGACCAGAACCGGCCAGTGCGAGGAGATCATGGTCTTCGCCGCGCTGCCCGAGCGGGCCAGCAGCGTTTCGTAGTCGTTGGAGTTCAAAATAGTGGAGATAAAGTGCGCAATGCTCTTTTCATCCTCCACGATGAGTATTTTTTCTCGAATGTTCATTGCAGTTCCGGCTCCTTTTCTATCATCGGCAGGCAGAAGATGAATTCCGC
>USJQ01000060.1 GCA_900554985.1 uncultured Collinsella sp.
CCTTAGTTGTCGACAGACGAGGCCAACATCCGTGCCGGGTCTCCAATCGCCTGCCGTTGGCGGGTGTTGCGGGGCTGTTCGCCGCATTGCCGCCGCACTAGGGGCGCGCAGACCGTAGGATGGTTTTATTGACAGCCTGTCAACTTATCTGGGAGGCACCGTGGCAGAAACGTTTGATATCGCAATTGTGGGCGCGGGCATTACCGGGTGCGCCATCGCGAGGCAGCTCGCGCGGTTTGACCTGTCCATTTGCGTAGTCGAGGCGGCTAACGATATTGCGCTGGGCGCGTCGAAGGCCAACGGCGGCCTGGTGCACGCTGGCTACGATCCGGCGGCGGAAACCGTAAAGGCACAGGTCAACGCCCGTGGCTGCGAGTTGTACGGTACATGGGCGCAGGAGCTGGGCTTTCTGTTCTGCCGCACCGGGTCGATGGTGTTGGGCTTTAACGACGAGGACCGCACGCATCTGGAGCAGCTGCGGTGCAACGGCCATGTCAACGGTGTTCCCGAGCTGTCGATCGTCGGACCCGACCGCATCCACGAATTAGAGCCGCGTGCCAGTGCCGATGCAACGTGCGCGTTGTGGTGCCCCTCGACTGGCTTTGTCGATCCCTTTGAGGTCGCCATTGCCGCGCTGGAGAACGCCGTCGCCAACGGCGTGACATTTATGCGGTCTGCGCCGGTGGAAGCGATTGAGGTTGCTGGCGGCGAGGCTACCGACGGGGCTGTGCGCTTTACGCTGGCGACGCCCGCCGGAGAGGTGCGCTGCCGCTACCTGATCAACGCCGCGGGCAACGGCGCCGCGGACATCTCGCATATGGCGGGCGCCGAAGAGTTTCAGATGGTCTGGCGCCAGGGCAACATCGTGGTGCTGGACAAGGAGCCGCGGGCGCTCATGCCGCTCTACCCCGTTCCCACGCCGGTGTCCAAGGGCGTTATCGTCACGGGAACCGTGCACGGCAACACCGTGATTACCGCGACGGCCGCCGTGCGCGAGCCGGGCGACACGCAGACCTATGCGAGCGATGTAAACGCGCTCCTGAACGGCGCGCGCAAGCTGGTGCCCGACCTGGAGACGCACCGCGTGGTGCGTGCGTTTGCCGGCGGGCGTCCGGTCATTCGGGGAACGAACGACTTCTTTATTGGACAGTCGGCCGTGGTGCCGGGGCTCTTCCAAGCGGCGGGCATTCAGTCCCCAGGCGTGGCGAGCGCGCCTGCCATTGCCGAGCGTATAGAACTTGTGATGCGTGAGTCGGGCGTGGAGCTGCGCGAGCGGGCGGACTGGAATCCAATTCGCCGCGAGCCGGACGACTTTGACCGCGCACCGCTGGCGCGCAAGGAGGAGCTGATCGAGTCCGACCCCGCGTGGGGGCAGATCGTCTGCCGCTGCGAGACGGTGCCCGAGGCCGAGATAGTGGCCGCGATCCGACGCCACCCGGGCGCGGTTTCGGTCGAGGGCGTCAAGCGCCGCTGCCGAGCCGGCATGGGTCGGTGCCAAAGCGGCTTTTGCCAGAGCCGCGTGGTGGCGATCCTGGCGCGCGAGCTGGGCTGCGACCCCAGCGAAGTGCTGTTGGAAGATGCCGGATCTTGGTTGGTCGAGGGACCGCTGAAGGGGGTGCGCTAGAATGGCGACGTTTGATATGCGCGACGAACGCGCGGAGGCGAGCGCCGTGGCAACGCAAGCCTTCGACGTGGTCGTTATCGGCGGCGGACCTGCCGGCATGGCGGCCGCGCTTGCCGCGCAAAAGGCCGGTGCGCGCGTGGCCATCGTGGAGCGCGAGCAGCATCTGGGCGGTATCCTGCGCCAGTGCATCCACCCCGGCTTTGGCCTGTCGCACTTTAAACAGGAGCTCACCGGTCCCGAGTACGCGCAGCGCTTTATCGACCAGGTGCACGCAACCGACATTGCGCTGTTCCTGAACAGTATGGTGCTTGGGATTGATTCAGACGAGCCGACGGGAGCCACCGCGGTCCATACCGTCACGCTCATGAGCCCTGCCGGCATGCTGCAGCTCACCGGGCGCGCGGTCGTCCTTGCCATGGGTTGCCGTGAGCGCACCCGCAGCGAGATCAAGATCCCCGGCAGTCGTCCCGCCGGCGTGTTTACGGCCGGTCTGGCGCAGCGATACATCAATATCGAGAACCTCAAACCCGGCTCGCGCGCCGTCATTTTGGGTTCGGGCGATATCGGGCTGATCATGGCACGTCGCTGCACGCTCGAGGGGATTTCGGTCGAGGGCGTGTACGAGCTCATGCCGTACGCCAACGGACTGCGCCGCAACGTCAAGAACTGCCTGGACGACTTTGGAATTCCACTGCACCTGTCCACCACCGTCACGCGCGTGATCGGGCACGACCGCGTGGAGGCCGTCGAGGTAAGCCAGGTCGACGAGCACCTGGCGCCCATTGCCGGGACGGAGCGCATCGTTCCGTGCGACACGCTGCTGCTTTCGGTAGGTCTGATTCCCGAGAACGAGCTTTCGGTTGCCGCTGGCGTGGAACTTGACCCGCGCACACGCGGTGCCGTAGTTGACCAGAGCCTCCAGACAGGCGTGCCGGGCATCTTTGCCTGTGGCAACGTGCTGCACGTGCACGACCTGGCCGACAACGTGACGACCGAGTCCGAGCGCGCCGGTGCGGCTGCGGCGACGTGGGCGTTGGGCGGCGACGGCGGGGCGAGCGCTGCGGGCACGAGCTGCGAGCTGATGGTCTCCCCTGCCGGCATTGCGGGATACGCGCTGCCGGGACGCATTACGGCTGCGGCGCTCACCAAGCTGAACTTCCGCGTGCGCCGGCCGGTCGATGCCGCCCGCGTGCGCATCTTAGCCAACGGCGAAGAACTGTTTGCGGGCAAAGTCCGCCCGTTTAAACCGAGCGTCATGGAAAGCTTCCCGCTGCCGGCAAAGGTCATCAAGCAGGTGTTCGACCTGGGTGCCAGCGAGATTGTCCTATCCGTCGACCCCATCGAGGAGGCATAAACTATGAGCGATAACGTGATCGAAACGCTGCAGTTCAACTGCACCACCTGCCCATCCGAGTGCCTCCTGACCGTAGAGGTGGAGCGCGATGCCAACGGCGCCGTGGCAGAGGTGCGCTCCGTGACCGGCAACAGCTGCCCACGCGGTGATAAATTCGCGCATCAGGAACTCACCTGCCCCATGCGCGTGCTCACCACCACCGTGGCGGTATCCGGCGGCGATGAGGCGCTGCTGCCCGTGCGCACGGCCGAAGCCATCCCGCTGGCACTCCACGCCCAAGCCATGGACCTCATCCGAGGTCTAGTCGTCAACGCCCCCATCCGCATGGGCGACGTCGTGCTGGAGAACCTCCTCAACACCAACATCGACCTCATCGCCAGCATGGACATCGACCCCGCCTAAGCAGCTAATTTGGGACGGGGCTCTTTTTAGCTACCCCGTTCCCTTCCTTTCGGTTGCAAAAGCGCTCTCTTGGCTGCTATCGGATTTGCACCATTTCAAAACTATGCCGGATTACGGGGCTGATTCGGAGACCCCCATCCATACCGGCATTTTTCGATTTTTGATAAGCCGTCTACCTGCGGGTTTAATTTCGCGATTTTTCCCATGGTCAAGTAATACAGGTCCAGCCCCGTAATCCGCCATAGTTTTGAAAGCATCTAATTCGGGACGGGCCTCTAATGACTACTTTTACCTATCATTCCGCATGTTTGATGCAGCTAAAATAGCCCCGTCCCAAATTTACTACGCCGGCATTGGGGATACCATGGTGGCAACCTAGCGAAATGACGATGTATGGCACATGTCGATGACCAGCGTGTGGCGCGCGTGCTCGATGCGCTCGAGGCTCAGCACCCCGGTGCGCAGCTGCTCGTAAACGACCCGTGGTCGATTTACTATCTGACCGGCTTTTATGCCGATATGTTCGAGCGTTTTTGCGGTGTGCTGCTCGCGCGCGATGACGAGCCCGTGATCTTGGTCAACGCGCTGCATCAGTTGCCGGAGTACGACAATGCCCGCGTCGCCTATCACACCGACACCGAAGTCGTGACAGACGCTATCGCTCGCGAGGTCGATCCGACCAAGCCGCTTGGCATCGACACCGTCATGCGTTCCGGCTTTTTGATGCCCCTTATGGAGCGCCATACCGCGAGCGAGTTTTTCCTAGGCGATTTTGCCGTCACCGCTTCACGCACCCACAAGGATGCCGCCGAGCAGGAGCTCATGCGCATGTCCTCGGCCGCCAACGACGCCGTGATGGTCGACGCCATCAAGCTCGTTCACGAGGGCGTAACGGAGCGCGAAATTGCCGACCAGATGCTCGGCCTGTACCGCAAGCACGACTGCGAGGGCTTTAGCTTTCCGCCCATCGTGAGCTTTGGCGCCAATGCCGGCGATCCGCATCACGAGCCCGACGACACCGTACTCAAGCGTGGCGACGTGGTGCTGTTCGACATTGGCGGACGCCGCTGCAACTACTGCTCGGACATGACGCGTACATTCTTTTGGGGCGAGCCGGACGAGGAGACGGAGCGCATCTACGATATCGTGCGCCGCGCCAACGAGGCCGCCGAGGCGCTCATCGCGCCGGGCGTGCGCATGTGCGATCTGGACCGTGCCGCGCGCGACGTGATTGAGGACGCTGGCTACGGCAAGTACTTTACGCACCGCCTGGGCCACTCGATCGGCCTGCAGGACCACGAGCCGGGCGACGTTTCGCTCGTCAACGAGCAGGTCGTAGAGCCGGGCATGACGTTCTCCATCGAACCGGGCATCTACCTCCCCGATCGCACCGGCGTCCGCATCGAGGACCTGGCCCTGGTGACCGAGAACGGCGTCGAGATTCTCAACGCCTACCCCCACGATCCGGTCCGCCTAGACTAGCCAATGTGACAAAGGAACAGTCCCTTTGTCACCTTCCGATTAGCTGCGCCACGAAAACGGCCTATCTACTACGTTTAGCCCGCATGGGTCGACCATACCTGTGTTTTCGCAAAACTGGTAAGCCATCTACCTGCGGTTTTCATTTCGCAATTCTCGGTGTGGTCGGGGGTAGTCGGTAAAACGTAGTAGATAGGCCCATTTCGTGGCAAGCGAGTCAACTCGGGGCACAGGGCAGCCAAAAAAGCCCCGTCCCAAATTGACTGCTTTTGAGTTGCGGTGATATACGGACCGTTTGAGGCTTCTGGCTTGTAAAACAGTCCGTATTTCACCGCAACTGATGAGGGGATGGGTTAACGGAGCAGCCCCGCTACTTCGCCGGCTAGGGTGATGGTACCGGCTGCTACGAAAGGCTCGCCCGCGGCATCGAAAGCCGCGAGGGCCTCGGGTACGCTCGGATACACGCCCGCAAGCTTGTCGGCATCCACCAGGGCGGCAAGCTCCTGCGCGGGCAAGGCGCGATCGGAATCGGTCTGCGTCACGACCACGCGTGGGAAGGCCGGGATCAGCACGTCGACGATGCCCGCCACGTCCTTATCGGCCAGCGCGGCGCACAGCAACGTGGGGCGGTTCTCCACGCACGGATCGATCTCGTCCAGCGCGCTCACAAAGTTCTCGCAGCTCTGAGGGTTATGGCAGGCATCGATCAGCTTGAGCGGATCGGTTCCCAGCACATCAAAGCGACCCGGCGTGGGACAGCCCATAAGCGAGGCATCCAGCGCATCGTGATCGAGCTCACGACCCAGATACCCCTCGCAAAGCATAATCGCGCACGCGGCATTCTGCGGCTGATAGGCCGGCTTGACCATGCTCGACGCATAGATCGCACGCGGCGTGGTGCAACTAAACTCAACCGTATCGCCCACATGCGCCGGCACCTTAGTCGTGGCGTGGCTCACCACGAGCGGCACGATGCCGCACGCGCGGCAACGGGCATCCATCACGCGCTGAACGCTCGCCTCGTGCGTGCCCTCGCCCAAAACAACCAAGCGCCCGGGTTTGATAACCGCAGCCTTCTCACCCGCGATGGCCTCGAGCGTATCGCCCAAAATACGTGTGTGATCGAGCCCAATACCCGTAATGGCAACGGCAACGGGATCGGTCGCACTCGTGGCGTCCCAACGACCACCCATGCCAACCTCGAGCACGGCAACATCCACCGCGGCCTCGGCAAACACTACAAGCGCGGCAGCCGTCAGCAGGTCAAACGGCGTGATGGTATAGGCACGCTCACCCGCCTCCACACGGCGCGCATTCACGCGATGTCCCGCCTCAACAGCGGCAGAAACACCACGGGCAAACGCCTCGTCGCTCACGACGCGCCCATCGACCTCCATACGCTCGGGATAGCGCACCAGCTGCGGCGACGTATACAGCGCGGTCTTGAGTCCCTCACCACGAAGAATGGCGGCCGAAAAACGCGTAGTCGAAGTCTTGCCATTGGTACCGGCGACCTGAATGCAATCAAAATACTCATCCGGACGTCCCAGCTCATCGAGCATATCGACAACCGTCTCAAGCAGAGGTCCAGCATCCCCAGAAATCCGCCCCGTATCAGCAGCCAGCCCAACAGCCTCATCAAACGAAAGCAACTCAAACGAGAAAGGAACGACATACGACCCAGAACGCTTAGCCATAACCCAAAGTCCCCTCAACATAAAAAGAGGCCCGAATCAACAACGAGCCCCTCCCATTCAAAATATCAGCCAAACACCGCTTTGCAGCG
>USJQ01000061.1 GCA_900554985.1 uncultured Collinsella sp.
CATCGTCCAGTGCGTAAAAAACAGTTTTGCCCTCCCGCCGGAAGCGCACAAGCTTGGAATCCTTGAGCACCCGCAGCTGGTGGCTGACGGCAGACTGGCTCAACTGCACGGCGTCCGCGATATCCTGCACGCAAAGTTCGCTGTCATGTAAGGCATACAAAATTTTGATGCGGGTGGAATCGCCAAAGACGCGGAACAGCTCGGCCAAATCCAAGCGATAGTTGCAGTTCATGGGGTCCCAACGCACAGCCTGCATCAGGGCATTGCGAGCGCTCACATAATCCTGCTGGCGAATGTAGGCAAACGCCATATCAGAGTACAGGCGGTCAAACGGCACCTCGACCTGCACGAGCTCGCGCGGATCCTTCTCCACGCGGCGATAGGCCAAGCGCTCAAACTTGCTATCAAAGCTAAAGTATTGGCGCTTCTCCTCCGTCTTGCACTCGGCGTCGATATACTCCTCGGCGAGCTCCACCAGGCGCTCCAGCAGCGGCGTCGCCGTAGCCAGGTCGCCCTGCGCCAGATAGTTCTCGGCATACGTGATGTCTTGCAAGCTGATGGGCAGGTCCATGACAACTC
The DNA here is from genome assembly GCA_900554985.1 of uncultured Collinsella sp. Taxonomy (GTDB): domain Bacteria; phylum Actinomycetota; class Coriobacteriia; order Coriobacteriales; family Coriobacteriaceae; genus Collinsella. The sequence continues at coordinate 580 of USJQ01000061.1, forward strand.
CTCGGTCCAGGCGGCAGACTCAACGCGCCTTAAACATCGGTCAATACACAAAACCCGGGTCTCTTGCGAGGCCCGGGCGTTCAATTTTGGTAGCCCGTACCAGATTCGAACTGGTGATCTCCGCCTTGAGAGGGCGGCGTCCTAAACCGCTAGACGAACGGGCCATATGTAGCAAATGCAATGGCTGGGATGGAGGGAGTCGAACCCCCATTGACGGAACCAGAATCCGCTGTCCTGCCATTAGACGACATCCCAATGACTGCATCGCTGCGCTCGGCTGTGCCTTTGCGCAAGAAAGAAATATACGGGAAGTCTCGCCGTGACGCAAGCCCCAATTTTGACTTTTTTGAAATTCAGTCAAATTGGCCTAATTAAGTCCAACCCGTGAAGGACCTGTGAAGCCGACCGCTGTACACGAAGGGCAAAACGCCGCGAGCGGTAGCCGTCAACCGTTGGCAGATTCTACCGCGAAAACGATAGCACCAGGCAACACAATCGAAGTATCAATGATCACGTAGATATCGAGGCGCCATGGACGAAGAGCTTGATTACCTATGGGAGACCCTGGGCCTTGAGATCACTGCCGACCTTTGGCCCGAACGGGACAAAATCCATCCCACACTGCGCCCCGCCATTACTGTGGTGCAGGCAAAATACCGCCGTGCATCCTTTTTGATCATGCGGATGTCATGGCACGCGGGACTCCCCGACCTTAAGCGAATCCAGGCAAGCCTCGTCGAGCTGTCCGGCATGCCGACCGTCATATCCGAGGCGCACCTGGAGCAGCGCCAGCGCGAGCGACTGCAACAGCAGCGGATTCCCTTTATCTGCCCCGGCGTTCAGGCATATCTGCCCTTTATGGACGAGGAGTACTGGAGCGGCAAGCCCAACAAACACGTAAAGGTCTACGATCCGCACGAATGGGCACAGCTGGCGGACTGACTGGGGCAGGCCCGCCGGCGGAAAGTGCGTCCCAGATTTCAAGCTCAAACTGGTCCCCACTTTCCCGTTGAGCCCTCAACCGGAAACCGTGTCCCGCAATCGAAGCTCAGAATGGGACGTGCTTTCCGCAACCGGCCACTTTGGGAAAGTGCATCCCATTCTGGAAGCGAATTCCGGGTCGCACTTTCCGCAGCCGCTACAGCAACGCCTCGGCCCAAGCCGCTTCCCTAAAGCCGGGAATCGCAAAGTCGTCGCCCACCAGCAGCGGACGCTTGACCAGCATGCCGTCGGTCGCCAGCAGCTCGTAGCACTCCCGATCCGTCATGCCCGCATCCAGACGCGCCTTCAGGCCCAGCTCTCGATATTTCATGCCCGACGAATTAAAGAAACGCCGCACCGGCAGCCCCGAATGAGCAATCCAGGTCGCAAGCTCATCAGCCGTGGGATTGTCCAAAACGATATCGCGGTCGATGTACTCTACCCCATGTTCGTCCAGCCATGCCTTGGCCTTCTTACAGGTCGAGCACTTGGGATATTCAACAAACAGTACGGTCATGGAAATCCTCCGAATATAGATCGGCCAACGCAGGCACACGCCACACGAGGCGCCTTCGTATGATGGGCCAATTGTAGCCCACGGGTCACACGCTAAACGAACCGTACCCCGAATCCGCGTTTGATGAACGGCAGCAGCTCCATTGCCTCGGGCGTGATATGGCCCGCAACGTTCATGCGCTCGTCACCGGGGAGATCGACCCGCGCAATCTCAAGCTCGCCTTCGTAGCGCCCATATCCGCTATTGCTCACAGCGATCGACCCCGCCTTTCGCGGCAGGCCGGCTCCGGCATCCGTCGGCACGGAATCCGGCTTAAGCGTCGTACGTGACTCCTGAGACCTAAAGATGAGGACGCTCGAGTCGGGTCGGTCGTGATGAATCTGCCCGCGCACATAGGCATAACTGAGCTCAAGCTCGCATTGCAGGTCCACGTATCCGGCGGAAACTTGAGCAAACTGCGCCCAGCCCGCATCGGAAAGATCGGGGTCGCCGACCAACACAATGTCGCAATCGGCGCCATGTGCAAGCTCAAGCATATTGAGGGCAACCTTTGACGCGCGACCGCGCTGCGCCTCGACCGTCGGCAGTCCCTCGAATACCGGCCCGCGAACGTTAGCATCACCCGGCACAAAAGCCATGATTTCGAATCCAAGCGCCGCAAGACGAAGATTCACCCGAGCAATGTCCTCCAGAGCTAAACCGGTATAAGGCTTGGGGTAAAAATTGTGGCAGGCGGCAAAACGAGTCACATCGGCACCGGCCTCACGCCACGATGCGATTTCATCAGAACTCACTGTCGATGCATTGACCACAATGCGAAATACACCGGACAGCTCCGCGACCCGCTGGGCGCTAAAGCCATAGTCCAAACGAAGGTATTCCAACCCCAGATCGCGCAAGTCCTCGATGCGCTCAAGCCCGAGCAAATCGCACGTGCGAGGCCCCACATCGGCAATGAGCGCAATGCCGCGGGCGGAAAGCAGCGACAGCACATGACGGACCTTATCGGCATACGCCGCTCCCCCATCCTCGGGAATATGCAGCGAGGTGAACGCATAGCGCGCACCCGCCGCGGCACCACGTTCAATCGTCCGCTCAATATCCTGCAGAGGGCTGGAAAGATAAATCGAAATACCCGTTTTCACGCTTCAACGCTCCTTTAAAAAAGGCCGGCGGAGCAGCTAGCCCCGCCGGCACAACCATAACATCAAGAAATCTGCCGCGCGCCGCGAACCCTGAGCAACACGGCTCGCGATATCAATCTACTCGCCAAAGAACTCGTTGATCTTCTGCTCGTCGACGCCAAAGAACCACGTCAGGACAAAGCCGGCGGCATAGGCAAGCAGCATAGCGGCAACGTAGCCGAGCTGCTGGCCAGGAACGACGATCAGCAGGCCAAACAGACCGGAAACGCCCTGAGAAACCGTGCCGATGTGAAGCAGCGCCGCGAGCGCGCCGCCAAATCCGGCACCCAGGCAGGCCGTCACAAACGGACGAACGAGCGGCAGCGTAACAGCATACATCAGAGGCTCGCCCACACCCAGGATTCCAACGGGAATGGACTCTGCGACGTACTTCTTGAGCTTGGCATTCTTGGTCTTAAAGTACAGCGCCAAACCGGCACCGACCTGGCCGCCGCCAGCCATCATAAGGATGGGAAGCAGGTAATTGATACCCTTGGTAGCGCCGTCGGGATCGTTGAGCATAGCGTGGATCGGCGTGAGCGCCTGATGCAGGCCGACGGACACCAGCGGCAAGAAGCCTGCCGACAGGATATAGCCGCCCAGGACGCCCAGCTTCTCGAAGATAAAGGTCAAAACGCTAAAGATGGCAGTCGTCAGCCATGCGCCAACCGGCTGGATGACGAGCATCAGAGCAAAGGCGCCGATGATGAGCACCAGCAGCGGAGACAAGAACGTGTCGAGTGCGTTGGGCATAACCTTGCGAATCTGACGCTCCATCCAGGCAAAAAATGCGCCAGCGATGAGAGCCGCGATCATGCCGCCCGCTGCGGGGTTGTACTGCGCACTGGTGAGCGGCAGCAGAATGGCAGTGGCAGGATCAGCCGCGCCAGGCGCAAGCAGGGGCATGGCACTGTTGGCGATACACATCATGCCGGCGATGCCGCCCAGCGCAGCGGAGCCACCAAACTCACGTGCCGCGTTATAGCCCACCAAGATGGGCAGATAGGCAAACAGGGCCCAGCCCATGGAACGAATGCCCTGGTACCACCACTCGCCTGCAAGCGCGCCTGCCGTCGAGACGTTAATGACGTTGCAGATACCGTTGATGAGGCCAGCCGCAATGATGCCGGGAAGCAGGGCGACGAAGACATTGGAAATCTTCTTGAGGAAGGCCTGAACCGGCTTGGACTCGTACTTGGCCTTCTGCGCGGCCTTGTTTGTGGCCGCAGCGTCAACCACGCTCTCGTCGGCAACGCCTTTCGCAAGGCCAGTGAGCTTGGAGAACTCCTCGAGCACCTTATTCACCTTGCCCGGACCCAGCACGATCTGCATCGTGTCGTCCTCGACCAGGCCCATCACGCCGTCGAGTGCCTTAATGCCCTCCGTGTCGACGTTGCCCGCGTCTTTGACGGTCACGCGCAGGCGCGTCATGCACGCCGCGTTTGCCAGCACGTTGTCTTTACCGCCCAAAAGGTCCAGCAGCTTTTGAGCCAGCTCTTTGTTCGTCATAACTCCTCCTTGTATTGGGTATCTCGTCTGGATGTCATATCAGCTCACGCCGCGCACCTATTGGGCGTCGGCATTGCTCTTCTCATGGCCACTCGCCGCAGCACGGACATGGCCTCGCGCCCGCTCAAGAGCTACCGTAGCCTGCTCGGCATCGCAGTCCAACAGTACCGAGACAATAGCGGTTTTTACATGGCCGCCGGCATCTGCAAGCGCCTGAACGGCGCGCTCGCGCGTGCAGCCGGTCGCCTCCATCACGATGTTCTGGCCGCGCACCACCAACTTCTCGTTCGTCTGCTGCACATCGACCATCAGGTTTTGGTATACCTTGCCGATCTTGACCATGGCACCGGTCGAAATCATGTTGAGAATGAGCTTTTGAACCGTTCCCGCCTTGAGCCTCGTTGAGCCGGTCAGCACCTCGGGACCGGGCACGGGCTCAATGGCAAGATCTGCGCTCTCCCCGATCTTCGACCCTTGGTTGCAGGCAATTGCAATGGTCTTGCACCCAGTTGCCTTGGCGTACGCAAGGCCGCCCACCACATAAGGAGTACGGCCGCTTGCCGCCAGGCCAACGACAAGATCCTTGTCCGAGAGTCCACGCTCTCGCAGGTCGTTCGCGCCAAGCTCATCGCTGTCTTCGGCACCTTCGACAGCCTTGATAAACGCCGTCTCGCCTCCGGCAATGAGCCCGACAATCAGATCGGGTGACACGCCAAACGTGGGCGGACACTCCGAAGCGTCGAGTACGCCCAGACGACCGCTGGTGCCTGCGCCCATGTAAAAGACGCGCCCGCCGCGCTCGAGTGCCTCAGCAGCCCAGTCGATTGCTGTGGCAACCTGGGGCAACACTTTCGTGACCGACTGGACGGCACGAAGATCCTCATCGTTCATCGTCGTGACGATTTGCAGCGATGTCATCGTATCGAGGTCCGTTGACCTTTGATTACGCTGTTCGGTCGTGAATTTTGTTAAATCGAGCATTTCATTCACCTCATCTTTCCTGTTTCTCGATGTAGTTTTGCTTAATGACATGCGTCGCCCGTTCGTAGTCGCTGGCAACGTAAGCAGCGTAAAGGGCATCGACAACCATAAGCTGGGCCATACGCGAAGCCATGGCACCGCTGCGGACCAAGGGTTCACTCGCAGCAACGCCGAGCACGGCATCGGCCATGGTGGCAAGCTTGGATGATCCATCTACTTTGGTAACGGCCACAACGGGACAGTTGTGACGTTGAGCCTCGGCGGTGCAGTCCAGCACCTCTTGCGTCAAGCCCGAGTAGCTAAAGGCGATTGCCATATCGCCCTCATGCATGTTCTTGGCACATAAGAGCTGATCATGCCAGTCGTCGTACAGATGGCACTCTTTGTCGACACGCATGAGCTTTTGCGCCAGGTCGTGCGCGACCAAACGAGAGGCACCAATACCGAACAGATTGACCGCGCGTGCCCGCTTAAGACGGGCCGCGCATCGCTCCAAGACGGTGTAATCGAGCGTTCGCGCCGTCGCCTCGATCGTGCGCACGTTGCTTTTCATCACCTTCCCCACGATACGTTCGACGCTGTCATCCATGGAGATGTCCTCGAGGGCTACGTCTTTCTTGTCACCTAAGAGCGCCAGCTCGGCAATCAGTTCGCGCTGGAACTCCTTGTAGCCCGCAAAACCCAAACGCTTGCAAAAGCGCAAAATGCTCGAGGGCGAGGAGAACGTGACATCGGCAAGACCGCGGACGGACAGCCCGACCACCTCGTGCGGATGAGCGCTTACATATGCGATGACATTGCGTTCCGCCGGGCTCGCGCTGAGCTCACGCTCGCGAAGCC
>USJQ01000062.1 GCA_900554985.1 uncultured Collinsella sp.
CGCCACCTGTCGCTCGTGACGGCAGAGGGTCATACATTCGAGCTTGTTCTTCCTGACTACACCATGCCCAAGACCAAAAATGCCTCGGGGTATTTTGTTGCGGACGATATGGACGCCATCGATCTTTTTATCGGTGCGTGCGGCACGCTCGGCGTCATTACCGAGCTCGAGATCGCCCTGCAGGCGGCACCTTCGGTCGTATGGGGTGTGAGTTGCTTTTTCGATAGCGAAGACAAGGCCGTGTCCTTTACCGATTCCGTGCGTCCCGTGCTGTCCCATGCCGCCGCTATTGAGTATTTCGATGCTGGCGCCCTGGATATCCTGCGTCGCCAGCGCGAGCAGTCGACAGCGTTTGCCTCGCTGCCGGCGCTCGACGACGAGGCAAAGGTCTGTGTCTACGTGGAGCTCGACTGCGATGACGAGGCGCAGGCGACCGAGGAGCTGTACCACCTGGGATGGGTGCTGGAGTTTGCGGGCGGCCGCGACGATGCGACATGGGTCGCCCGCACCGAAGTCGATCGCGAGTGCCAGCGGTTCTTCCGCCACGCGGTGCCCGAGAGCGTCAACATGCTTATCGACGAGCGCCGCCGCATGGATCCTACCATCACCAAGCTGGGCTCGGACATGTCGGTGCCCAATGCACGCCTTGCCGATGTCGTGGCCCTCTATCGCCGCACACTGGCCGAAAGCGGGCTTGAATCTGCTGCCTGGGGGCACATCGGTAACAACCATCTGCATGTGAACATCCTGCCGCGCGATGCGCAGGACTACCGTCGCGGTGGCGAGCTGTTTGCCCAGTGGGCTTCCGAGGTCACGGCTATGGGCGGTGCCGTTTCTGCCGAGCACGGCGTCGGCAAGATCAAAGCGGGCTTCTTAGAGACAATGTACGGTCACGAGGCCATGGTCGAGTCGGCGCGGCTCAAGCTCCAGCTCGATCCCGACGGGCAGCTGGGTCGCGGCAACCTGTTTTCGGAGAAGCTCTTGGATGAGCTCGTCCAGAAAGGGGGCGCGTGAAGATGAGCGATTTCCATATGGTGGTGTGCGTCAAGGCCGTGCCGGGCAGCACCGAGGTCAAGATGGACCCCAAGACCAATACCATCGTGCGCGATGGCAAGCAGGCGGTCATTAATCCCTTTGATGCGAGCGCTTTGGAATGCGCGCTGGCGCTGAAGGACGACTTTATCGGCTTTGGCATGGATGTGCGCGTGACGGTGGTGTCGATGGGCATCCCCGCGACCGAGTCGCTGCTGCGCGACTGCATCGCTCGAGGCGCCGACGACGCGCTGCTGCTGACCGATCGCGCCTTTGCAGGTGCCGATACCCTGGCGACCACCTATGCTCTCAAATGCGGTATCGAGGCGCTTGACGAGGACTTCGACCTGCTCATCTGCGGCAAGATGGCGGTGGATGGCGATACGGCCCAGATTGGTCCCGAGCTTGCCGGTGCCTTTGAGATTCCCTGCGTGACCGACGTGAGCTGCGTGCAAAGCGCGGGCTTTACGACGTGTGGCTCGCTGGCGCTCGTTCACGGATGCGATGCCGGCGAGGAGACGGTGTGTCTTGAGATGCCGTGCGCGATGACGACTGCCAAGGAGATTGGCCAGTTGCGTATGCCGAGTATTGCCGGTATTCGCGCGGCGGAGGAGACGGACGTGCGCGTGGTCAGTGCCGCCGACGTGAACGCCGACCCCGCGCGTTGCGGTCTTGCCGGGTCGCCGACACAGGTCGTGCGCTCGTTTGTGCCCGACCGTGACCAAACGTGCAAGGCCGTTGAGGGGACGGCGTCCGAGCAGGCGGTAGAACTTGCCAAGATTATCGAGGGGATGGCATAGATGAGCGGACTGATTATCGATAGCGAAGCCTGTATCGGCTGCGGTCGCTGCGTTCGCGCCTGTGCCTCGGGCGGCATCGTAGTGGAAGGCGAGCGACCCAACCGATGCGCCCACGTAACCGACGGCTGCATCCTATGCGGTGGGTGCGTCGACGCCTGCCCTGTCAACGCTATCTCGATCGAGCGTGATGAGGCCGCTGGTGCGGTGGACCTTGATGCATATCGAGACATTTGGGTATTCGTGCAGACCGACGAGCACGATACGGTGACTCCCGTTGCCTATGAGCTTATGGGCAAGGGCCGCGAGCTTGCCGATGCTCGCGGCTGCCGTCTGGTGGCACTGGTCGGTATGGCCCCCGAGGGTTCTCTCGGTGACCTGGAGCATCTGGTTTGCGCAGGCGCCGACGAAGTCCTGGCCTGTCGCGACGAGCGCCTGCGCCAAAACGATGCGGAGGTCTACGCCCGCTTGATCTGCGATTTGGTAGCCGAACGCAAACCCGAGGCCATCCTATACGGTGCGGCCGCTTTTGGCCGCGAACTGGCACCCGGCGTTGCCGTGCGCTTGCAGACGGGCCTTACGGCTGACTGCACCGTACTTTCGATGGATACGGAGACGGGACTGCTGCAACAGACGCGTCCGGCGTTTGGCGGCAACCTGATGGCCACCATCGTCTGCCCCAATCATCGTCCCCAGATGGCAACGGTTCGTCCCGGCATCTTTAAGGCACCCGACTTTGACTACGGCCGCTCCGGCACGATCACCCAGATATCGCTTGCGGATGATGCTAAGGCCCGTGTCGAGATCTCGATTCCCGCCGAGGAGTGGGGGCAGCAGGTCTCGATCGCCGATGCCGAGCGCCTGGTCGTGGTGGGTCGCGGCATTGGTTCCAAGAAAAACCTGCCGCTGATGCGAAGACTCGCCGAGGCTCTGGGAGCCGAGCTTGGCTGCACGCGACCTGTCGTGGAGGCCGGCTGGTTGGAGTATCGCCATCAGATTGGCCAGACCGGCGTATCGGTTTCGCCTAAGCTTCTCGTGAGTATCGGTGTTTCGGGCGCCATCCAGCATCTTGCCGGCATCGGTGGGGCGGAGTGCATTATCGCCATTAACGAGGACCCGGATGCCCCCATTTTCGGTGCTGCCCAGTACAAGGTTGTTGGGGACGCCGTCGAGGTCGTCGAGGAGCTGCTGGCCCAGCTTGAGCGCTAGGCGCGCGCCAGCCAGTCGCGCATCTCGTCCTTTAGGCGGCTCCAGGCTGCCTGCGTGGCGGGGTCGGTAAAGGGGCGCGTAATGCCAAAGGGCGCGTCGAGCAGGCGGTAGATATCGCCCTGCTCGCGCGCCAGCGCGCGGCTCGCTGGATAGACGAGCTCAAACATAAAGCAGATGAGTCCCACCAGGTAGTCCGCCGGCTCGTTGCGCTCGTCGCGCGCGACGCACCGATGCTCGTCAAAGGCGGCAAGCGTCGGTACCGAGAAGCGACTGGCTAGAAACGCGTCCTCATCCACCTTGAGGATGGTATCGACGGTGCTGTCGGCGATGGTGCGCATAATGTCGATCTTGTCGCCATCGCGCACGATATCGCAGAAGCTTCGCGTGCGCACGTCGAGCTGCGCGGGTAGACGGAAATCGCTGTGATAGGCAATGCTCGCTCGGATGAGCTCATCTTCTGCCGGGTCATCGATAAAGTCGCGGATGCTCGTTACGGCGGGTGCATCGGCGGGATTCTCGCCAAAGAGGACCTCGATGCCCAGCGCTGCATGGCTCATGCTCTCGGCGTCCTTAAAGGTGTCCCAGCGCCGCAACTGCTCAAAGCGGCCCATATCGTGCAGCAGGCCGCAAAGCCATGCTAGGTCAATATCTTCTGACGACCAGCCCTGCTCGCGCGCTACGGCATCGCATGCCTCGGCCACGTGGTACGTATGCTCGATTTTGAGCGCGATGCGTGGGTTAGTGGCGTCGTAGGCATCGGTGTAGCTTTTGAAGGCCGCGCGCGCCCGGTCTCGATCGATAGCTGTCATAATGACTTCCTAAAAAGTTGTGTCTTTCGATCCGGTGGCAATTGTAGGCGAACTTTATTGCCACCGGTTGATATTTCTGCTGCGTTGCGAGGTGCGCTGCAGACGACTTACCAGAATGGGAGTGGCATGGTCCTTGGGATCTTTAAAGCCGTCTGGCCGGTGATGCTTACCTATGTTGCAATAGGCGCGCCGTGCGGAATGATCATGGGGCAGACGGGAATGGAACCCTGGATGGTCTTTGCCCTGAGCAGCACGTTTGTGACGGGCAGCGGCCAGTTTATGATCTGCAACCTGTGGCTGGCGGGCGTGCCTGCAGCATCGATCGTCGCGAGCGTTGCTGCCATCTCCTCGCGCTTTGCGCTTTACTCGGCATCGATCGCGCCGCATCTGACGGGTGCCTCGAAGCGTCAGACTGTTGCCGCGACACTTACCGAGGAGGCATATGGCATCTCGCTTGCCAAGTTGGTTGAAGGGGAGGATTGGGGCCCGCGCGAGTCCTTCGTGCTCAACGTGATTCTCATCGCAACATGGGGCGTTTCGTGTACGATGGGTGCCATCGTCGGTGCCGTTGTCGATGTTCCCACCGCTATTGCTAGTTTCGTCTGCACGTCACTCTTTATCTGTCTACTCTTTTCGCAGCGGCTGTCGCGCGGCAACGTTGTCGCGGCGGTTTCGGGCGCGGTGTCCGTCGCCGTATGCAAGTTCTTGGGCCTCACGAATATTGCCGTGCCGGCAAGCGTCGTGGTCGGCATTGCCATTGCGCTGGCGTGCGATGCTGTATTAGACGGAAGAGGTGCCCGCGATGCCCGTTAACGAGTTCTTGGTTCTGTGGCTGTCGTCGTGGGCTGCTATCGCGTTCTTTCGCATCGCGCCGGCGTTTGCCTTGCGCGGGCGGACCCTGTCGCCCCGCATTACCGAGGCCCTGGGTTATATCCCGCCCGCTGCCTTTGCCGCGCTGGTCGCCAACGACTTGGTGAGCCCCGGCGCGTTCGACGCGGGACCCTGGCCTGCCTTGGTTCCCTGGATTGCGGCTGCCGGCGTCGTGGTCGTGGCGGTCAAGACAAAATCGATGCTTTGGTGCTGCGTCTCGGGCATCGTACTCTATATCGTCTTGAGCCTTATATAGGGGTGGCGTCGCGGGCGCCGAATCTCGTTCCATCCCAACTTGTCGAATTTTTCACCGAGCTGGTCTATTTCTTCTGGTACCATGGTCAAACTTTACTGTAGCAAAGCGTGACGTGGGCTTTTGTACCCCGTCAGCGGAAATGGGGGTTTCATGGCACAGGAAGCAACCGCCAACGAGCAAAAGAAATTCAAGGTCCCGCGCATCCCGGGTGACATCATGATTTATCCGATGATCGTCGGTCTTTTGCTCAACACCTTCTGCCCGCAGGTTTTTGAGATCGGCGGATTCTTTACGGCTGCCTGCCGCGGTGGCTCCAATACCATCGTCGCCGCGATCCTGCTGTTTGTGGGCGCCGGCATCAGCTTTAAGTCCACGCCGGGCGCTATCAAGACCGGCATCGTCGTGCTGATCCCCAAGCTGGTCGTCGCAGCGGCTCTCGGCCTGGGCGTGGCATATTTCTTTAACGACAACTTCCTGGGTCTGAGCTCCGTGTCTATCATCGGCGGCATCACGTTTTGCAACATGGCGCTCTATACGGGCATCATGGGCGAGTTCGGCGATGAGTCCGAGCAGGGCGCCGTCGGTATCCTGTTCTTTACGGCTGGCCCCGCCGTCACGATGATCATCCTCGGTGTTTCCGGCCTCGCCAACATTCCCATTGGCACCATTATCGGCTCCATCTTGCCACTCGTTATCGGCATGGTTCTGGGCAACCTGTTCCCGTTTATCAAGAACCTGCTGGTTCCCGGTGCCAATCCCGCGATTGCCGTCATCGGATTTCAGCTCGGTGCGTCCATGAGCCTGTCGAGCTTTATCACCGGCGGTATTTCCGGCATCTTGCTGGGCCTTGTCACGCTGTTTGTCGTCGGTCCCATCACCTTTGCGTTTGAGCGTCTGTGCGGCGGCAATGGCAAGGCCGCTGTGGCTTGCTCCACCATTGCCGGCACGGCTATGACCACACCGGTTGCCCTCGCCGAGGTCGCACCGCGCTACGCCGAGCTTGCGCCCATCGCGTACGCTCAGATCGCCACCGCCGTTATCATCACGGCGATCATGGCTCCGATTCTGACTGGCTGGGTCGACAAGAAGTTCTGCCAAGGCAAGGAGGATCTGTCGCCTGTCGGTGTCGAGGCCATAGAGGAGGCCGTCGCGACTGACATCGATGGCGAGTAGCAATCGATACCCATCAATGATGCCGGCGTGTGCAATTCGCGCCGTATGGGCGCCCGAACAGAAACTGTTTTGCAGTGATGTTCGGGCGCTCTGCTATTATCCCCTTTCCCCCTGTGGAGTAAAGGGGTGTTTATTGCCCTGGTTCGAATTGGGCGATTCTGACCACTTGGGTATTGAAGGGATGGCGCTAGTGGTTAAGGCACTCAAGATTGAGATATTCGTGCTATGCATGATTGTTCTTATCGGGCTTGCCGTGCGAAGTCGTCGCTCCTTGTTCTCGAGCACCCAGCAGCTATTGTTTAGCATGCTTGGCTACACCTCTGCCGCGTACATATTATTCGATATGATCTGGACGCTTTCGGACGGTGTGGACGGCACGTTGGGCATTGCTGCCAACTGGATTTCCAACGCGGTTTCGTTTTCGCTCTTTGCTATC
>USJQ01000063.1 GCA_900554985.1 uncultured Collinsella sp.
GGTAGCGACCGACGATGTACAGGTTGGACGGAGCAGCCTCGGGAGCGGGCTTCTCAACCAGACCGCCGATACGCCAGACAGCGCCCGGCTCGGCATCGGCAACGTCCTCGGCGCCCTCGAGCGAACCGACGCGCTCGCCGGCGATAACGCCGTAGCGGCTGACTTCCTCGGGCGAGCAAGCAGCGACGGCGATAACCGAAGCGCCACCGTGCTCCTTGGAAACGGCGAGCATCTTGTCGCAGATATCGCGGTTAGGCACAACGTAGTCGCCCAGAAGAACCAGGAAGTTCTCCCCTGCCACGGCGTCGGCAGCAGAGCGAATAGCATGGCCGAGGCCCTTGGGCTCGTACTGATAACGGAAGTCGACCGGCATACCGCCAGCGTGGGCGACGGCATCGGCATAGGCGTTCTTGCCGCGCTCGCGCAGCAGGTTCTCGAGCGAACGGTCGGGCTGGAAGTAGTTCAGCAGCTCGGGCTTGCCGGGAGAAGTAACGATGATGGCGTCGTCGACCTCCTCGGGGTCGAGTGCCTCCTCGACGACGTACTGAATGACGGGCTTGTCGAGCACCGGCAGCATCTCTTTGGGCGTGCACTTGGTGCCAGGCAGAAAACGCGTGCCAAGACCGGCGGCGGGGATGATTGCCTTCATGTTATTCAAAGATCCTTTCGCAGGCGCAAAAGCGCCCCATGCGTGCGGCACACAGCCGCAGACCAAATTGCGATACCCAAGCATCTTACCGCTGGAACTATATGTCGCTACAAGGCAGAGACAATTCTTCAGCAGGTCAACGCAAATTATTGCTCGAATGGTGCAATTTTATTGCCCAACGGCAGGGCACCCGATACGACGCAAATCACAGAACATGGCAGTTTGAGCAACCGATGCCGAGGGACCGAAAACAAAAAAGACGGGGCTCGCAATGCGAACCCCGTCTGCAAAGAAATCTGGCGAGAAAGCCTGATTACTTGAGGGTGACAGCAGCGCCAGCAGCCTCGAGCTTCTCCTTGGCAGCCTCGGCGTCCTCCTTCTTGGCACCCTCGAGAACAGCCTTGGGAGCGCCCTCGACGACCTCCTTGGCCTCCTTCAGGCCAAGGTTGGTGAGCTCACGGACGGCCTTGATGACCTGGATCTTGTTGTCGCCGAAGCCCTCGAGCACGACGTCAAACTCGGTCTTCTCCTCGGCCTCAGCAGCGCCAGCAGCGGGAGCGGCGACAACAGCGGCAGGAGCAGCGGCGGAAACGCCGAAGGTGTCCTCGATAGCCTTAACGAGCTCGGAAGCCTCGAGAAGGGTCATTTCCTTAAGAGCATCGATGATCTCATCGGTGGTAAGCTTAGCCATTTCTAAGTCCTTTCGGTTTCCGTGTCTGTGCACGGAGATCAGTTAAAACACGGCGCGAATGCGCCAGGGGTGCGGCGTTGCCGCCGCGGGTGAAAACAGCGACTAGGCTGCCTTCTGCTCGGAGACCTGCTGGATCGAACGAGCGAGACCAGAGGAAACGCCGTTGACGCAGACAGCGATGTCGCGAGCGAAACCGGAGATGAGACCGGCGATCTGGCCGAGAAGCTGATCCTTGGTGGGCAGCTCGGCGATAGCCTTAACATCATCAGCGGAAACGGCCTTGCCGTCGGAGATACCGCCCTTGATCTCAAGGACGCCCTTGGACTTAGCAGAGAAGTCCTTAAGGGCCTTAGCGGCCTCGACCGGCTCGGACTCGTAGAACACATAAGCGACGGGGCCGGCGAGGATCTCGTCGAGCTCGGGCTGCTCCTGGTTCTTGAGAGCGATCTTGACCAGGTTGTTCTTGTAGACCTTCATCTCGGCGCCGCACTCGCGAAGCTGATGACGCAGCTCCTGAGCCTGCTTAACCGTCAGACCGTTGTAGTTGACGACGAACAGACCGGCGTTCTCGGCGATACGGGACTCGATCTCTGCAACCTTGTCGATTTTGTACTGCTGGGGCATGAATTACACCTCCTCGAATTCTTTCCGGGCACGGTCCGCCACAAGGACGTGACGGGGGCATGTCCAAAAAGAAAGCCCCCGCGCTGCATGAGCGACGGGGGCGAGAAGACATATCTACTCGACCACCTCGGCTGGCGGGATATCCCATTAAGCTCGCGGGCGATGCCCGTTTGCACCGGCTGTCTCTGGCAGCGGATTCGTGCGTGAACCGAAAGTATTATGGCGGGGACCCCGGCGTCGGTCAACGGGCGCGAGGATTCGTACACAAACCCTGCATACGCTCCGGTCCGAGGGGCCGGGTTGAGATTTTCGCTCGGTCAAGTCCTGGCTCGCACGAAGAGCACATTAAGTGCTCTTCGGCTCGTGCGGAATCTACGAAAATCTCAACCCGGCCCCTCGGACCGGAGCTGCGGTAACTTTGCTGCGAATCCTCGTGTCCGTTGAGCGACGTGCCCCACTCATAATGCTTGGGTCGGTGGGCCGATGTGTTGCATCCCTGAGGGCTAAAAGGTTGAAATGAAGGTGGACAGGCGGTGGAGGCCTTCGTCTAGGTCTTTGTCGGAGACGCAGTAGCTTAGGCGGATATGACCTTCGGTGCCGAAGCAGTCGCCCGGGACTAGGGCTACGTTTGCCTCTTCGATGGCTTTGATGCAGAAGTCTTCGCTGGTTAGGCCGAACTTTTTGATGCTCGGGAAAGTGTAGAAGGCTCCTGCGGGCTCTACTACGTCGAGGCCCATGGCGTATAAGGCTGCGAGGACGCGTTCGCGGCGGGCTCGGTAGACTTTGAGCATGGGGGTTGGGTCGACGGTCAGGGCTCGGGCTGCGGCGTCCATTTCGAAGGAGACAGCACTCGATACTAAGTATTGGTGAGCCTTTGCGATCTCGGCGATGACGGGGGCTGCCGCTGCGAGCCAGCCCAAGCGCCAGCCGGTCATGGCCCAGGGCTTGGAGAAGCTCTCGATGACCACCGTCTGGTCGCGCAGCTCCGGGTGGCGCTGGGCAAAGCGCTCGTAGCCATCCACATAGACCAGACGGTTGTATACGTCGTCGCAGACTACGTAGATGCCCGCCTGCTCTGCCACGCGCGCCACGGCGTCGAGCGATGCCGTGTCGAGGATGCAACCCGTGGGATTGTTGGGCGAGCAGATGACGATGGCCTTGGTCGCCGGGGTCACACAGGCGCGAAGCGCATCCTCGTCAATCTGGAATTGCGCAGGCTCCGTATCCAAAAAGACAGCCTTGGCGTGATTGGCCACGACGATGCTCTCGTACAGGCCAAAGGCCGGCGTGGGGATGATGACCTCGTCGCCGGGGTTGAGCATAGCCATAAATGTTGCCGACAGTGCCTCGGTCGCGCCGTCGGTCAGGATGACCTCATCGGCGGAAAACGCCAGGCCCGCGTCATCCATATATTCGGACAGTGCATCACGCAGGGCGGGGCGACCGTTGTTGGGCGGATAGTGCGTGTCACCGCGGTCCAGCGCGGCGGTCACCTCGGCGCTAATCACATCGGGCGTGGGAAAATCGGGCTCGCCGAGCGCGAGCGCGATACACCCCGGATGCTGGGCGGCGAGCGCGTTAATCCGGCGGATACCGGAGGGCTTGAGCATGGCAAGCGAGGTATTCATGGGCAGACGCATGGCGTTCCTTTCGTAAGGGTTGCACTAGGATAGCGCGGCGGGGCGCCACCAGACGGTGTAACCTAAACGGAAACGAGCCGGAAAGGAGATGGCATGGAGACGACCGCGCGCGGCGACTTACCAAAAACACTGCACACCATTGCGTATATCAGTATTCCCAATAGCGCCGATCTTGATTTTTTGCTCTGGGACCTGCAGGATGCCATCGCCGCCTATGCTCAACTTTCCGGCACCGCACTCCCCCGCCCGGTCGACTTGAAGGCAAATGACGCCGGCAGCGTTGCCGATGGCATCGTGCTGGCCATTGAAGATGTGGCTGACGATGAGACGTTGACTGCTATCGAGCAGGCGCTTGAGCGCTTTGGCGGTACGGGAACGCGCGTCTATGCCGCGATTCGAGCCGCACAAGAGGGCACTGAGCAGGCGCGTGGGACCGCCGTTCGCCTGCACAAGGCATGTGAGCGCCATGACCAATTGTGGTGTGGCGGCGTTGCCATCTGCGCCGGCAGCGGCATCGCAGCGCTTCGCCATTCCCCGCGCATGGGACTCTTGCGGCGACCGTTTTCGGAGGCCATGGACAAGCTCGTGGGCGCCGTGCGCATGGGCTGCTCCGTCGAGCATGCACAGCGACTTGGCGGCGGCAATGCCGCCAACGTCGACGCCGACGGCATGGTTTGCGCCGAGCCAGCCGTGCCCGCGCCGATCTGGCGAGGCGTTCTGAAACGTCTGGGCGCCCACGCTCAAACAAAAATCTAAATTAAATAACAGCCCAGTCAACGGCTTCGTGCCAACGCTCGACAAGACGCTCCAGTCGCCAGGCGGCATTGGCAGGACTTGTCGAGGGTAGGACGACGGCGGGCAACCCCGTCCGATCTTGCAAGTAGCGTTTGTAGAGTCGCCCTGCCGTACCGCCGTTACAGACAACGACCTCGATCGGCGCGGCATCGGTAATGCGCTCGATATGTGCCGGCACAACGTTGCGAATGCTCGCGTCGCTCGCGCCCTTAATGTCGCAACTCTCGATCACATCCCACAGGCCCACGCCGCCGTTCAGCAGCATAGATCGCTTGGCAGCAATGGAGGCATCGAGCGTCGCGGGCTCACCGCTTGCCAAAGGATCGCCCTCGTTGGGCGGCACAGGCACACCGAGGCACGCAGCCATCACACGCCAAAAGCGATTCTGAGGGTTGCCGTAATAAAAGGCATTTGCACGCGAGAGCACCGAGGGAAACGACCCCAGCACCAAAACGCGCGAGCGCTGGTCGAACACAGGCTCAAACCCATGCTCAATATGTTGATAGTCCTCGTCAGACACGGCCATGGGCTAGGCTCTCAACAGATAGCGCACCTCGTAGGGTGCAAGCTCAAGGGTACCCGTCAGCTCGACCGTGGGCGCATCGTCGGCAAGCAGGTCGACAAAGGACCCGTTGAGCTCGCCGGCGCCAAAGGTGTAAGGCTCGCCCACGGCGTTCACCGCCACGAGCACCGTCGCGTCATCACAGGCGCGCTCGAACAGCAGCTGCTTGTTCTGGATCACCACGTTGGGATAGGCACCGTAGTTGAGAGCACAGGCCGCCGCGTCATCGGCCGAGCGAAGGTGCGCAAGCTGCGTGATGAACGCCGTCAGCTCGTTGGGCGCAGGCTCATCGAGCGCAGGTCGCAGCGCCCAGTCACCATCGGGGCCGCCCTTTTCGCCGGCAATCCCCCACTCGCTGCCATAGTAGACGCACGGAATGCCCGGCATGCCAAAGAGCATGCCATAGACGGGACGCAGGCACGACTTGTCGGTGAGGATGCTTGCCAGGCGCGGCACGTCGTGGTTGTCGACAAACGACAGCAGGTGCTTGCCGCGGTAGATGCACCACGGATCGCCGCCAAACTGGCGATGCAGCGAATGCGCGATCTCGAACATATTGACCGAGTTAAAGCTGGAGTACAGGCCCTTGTAGCACTCGTAGTTGGTGCAGGAGTCGAGCATCTCGTCGTTGACGATCTGGTTGTAGTCACCGTGAAGCGTCTCGCCGATCAGCACAAAGTCGGGCTTGAGCTCACGGGTAAAGGCGTGCAGGCGACGCATAAAGTCGCGGTCGAGCATATAGGCAACGTCCAGGCGCAGGCCGTCGACGCCAAAGACCTCGGCCCAGCGGCGCACGGACTCGAGCAGGTAATCGACCACGGCGGGGTTTTGCAGGTTGAGCTTCACGAGCTCAAAATGGCCTTCCCAGCCCTCGTACCAAAAGCCGTCGCCATAGCAGGAATCGCCGTCAAAGCTGATGTGGAACCAATCCTTGTACGGCGAGTCCCACTTACGCTCCTGCACATCGCGGAAGGCCCAAAAGCCACGGCCCACATGGTTGAAGACGGCATCGAGCACCACGCGGATGCCATGGGCATGCAGCGTGTCGCATACGGCGGCAAAGTCGGCATCCCCGCCCAGGCGACGGTCTATATGGCGCAGGCTGCGCGTGTCGTAGCCGTGACTATCGGACTCGAGCGGCGGGTTGATGAGCACAGCGCCAACGCCGAGTTTTTGCAGGCAGTCGGCCCATTGGGCAATCTTCATGATAGGAGCATCGGGGTTGGGTTCGACATCGGCGGCCTGGGCGGGCTCAACCTCGGCAACGGGGGCGGCGTTTTCGCGCGGAGCTCCGCAAAAGCCCAGCAAGATGCCGTACAACAAGTACGTCGCATACGATAAGCAGGTGCCGTTTGATTACCCGGAGCGTACGTGGCCGGGCAAGCGACTGCAGCGTGCACCGCGTTGGTGTTCCGTCGATCTTCGTGACGGCAACCAGGCCCTCGTCAACCCGATGGATTCCGAGCGCAAGCTGCGTTTCTGGAATCTGCTGGTGTCGTTGGGCTTCAAGGAGATCGAGGTCGGCTTCCCGTCGGCTTCCGAAACCGATTACGATTTCATCCGTATGC
>USJQ01000064.1 GCA_900554985.1 uncultured Collinsella sp.
GCGGCGGCAAACGATGGCATGCAGACTGCCTACGCAAGCCCCAAGTGTGCCTTGACCTCGGCAGCGCGACGACGGGACACGGGCACCGTCGAGGTTACGCGATCGAGCCTAAGCTCCATAAGACCCGTGGAACCGATCTCGACATTGTGCACGTCTTCCAAATTGACCAGATAACTGCGGTGGACACGGATAAAGCCCTCGGAGGCCAGGCGCCGCTCGAGCGAGGAAATCGACTCATTGATCAGGTATGTTCCCTCGGCGCAGACAGCGTTGCAAAAATCGGCGCGCGCCTCAAAGTAGCAGACATCCGCCACGGGAATGAACACCCTTTTGCCCCCACGATCCACCGTCAAGCGCAAAGGCTGGCGCGGAGCATGGACGACACGGCGAGCGCCCAGGGCAGTCTCGATCTTGTCGAGTGCCTTTGACAGGCGAGCATCCTCGACCGGTTTGACGATGTAATCGACAGCATCGAGGTTATAGGCATCGGCCGCATACTCGGCAAATGCCGTCACAAACACCACGATCGGCGGCGTCTTTAGGTTCTGCAACGTCTCGGCAAGCTCAATTCCCGAGCGACCGGGCATGGTAATGTCCAAAAACAGCACGTCGGGCTTGTTCGACAGAATCGACTCCACGGCTTCGGTGACATTGCCCGCCTCGGCAATCTGACCTACACGCGTATCCTTTTCCAACAGATAGCGTAGCTCAGCCCTAATGGGAGGCTCGTCATCAACCACCAGGATGTTCCAGCCTTCGGACATATGTGCTTCCCCTCTTTTTCTCTCAATCCAACCGCGTGCTACACCGTTAGCGGCGCCGGCTCATGCGGCTCGCCGTTCAACTCTACGATGACCTGTGTTCCCACGCCCTCCTGGGACTTCACGCGCATGCCAGAATCTTCTCCGTAAAAGAAATGGATGCGCTGAAGCACGTTGAAGAGCGCCAGGCCGCAACCTCGCTTGACGGAGCCGTCGGCGGTAATGCTCTCGGGCTCCTCTCGGCGATGCTGCTCAAACAGATGCGCGCAGACTTCTTCGCTCATACCGATGCCGTCATCTTCGACGATAATCTCCAAGCCGTCATCGGTCTCAAAAGCCCTAACACGAATAGAAAGCGGCTCAATCTCGCGCTGCGCATGCTTGATGCAATTTTCGAGCAGCGGCTGCAAGATAAACGGCGGTACCAGGCTGTCGCGCACCTCAAAGTCGATGTCGACCGAAACGCGCAGACGGCCGTCGCCATACCGGGCCTGCATAAGATTGATATAACGAGTGCCCTGTTCCACCTCGTGCTCGAGCGTGGTGAGCGTATCGGAATCAGAAAGCGTCTGACGATAGTAGTTGGAAAAGTCGATCAGCAGCGATCGTGCCTTGTCGGGCTCGGTTCGAACGAGCGACACGATCGTGCTAATGGTATTGAATAGAAAATGCGGATCGACCTGCGACTGCAGGGCGCGAAGCTCAACGCGGGCCGTGAGCTCGTCCTGGCGCTCGAGCTCAAAGCTGGCGAGCTGCGTGGAAATGAGGTCGGCAAAACCCGAGGCAAGGGCCGTCTGGCGCATATCGATGCTGCTCAGGCGGGGGTAATACAGCTCGAGTGTGCCCACGCAATGCCCGCGCACGGTCAGCGGCGCGACAATGCCGGCACGCAGGCGGGGAAAATAGCCGCCCGTCTCATTGGAGGCGTCACGCGAAAACACGCTCTGCTCGCCCGTCTCAATCACGTTGAGCGTGGTCTTGAGCACCACCGGGGTGCCGGCAGGGCACTTTGCCGAGTCCTCGCCCCAGCTTGCCAGCACCTGCTTGCCGTCGGTAAAGCAGATGGCAGAGGCGATGGTCTCGGACAGGATGATTTTAGAGGCGCCCAGGGCTGCTTCGGGTGTAAGGCCGCGCGACGTGGAGGCGAATATTTTTGATGCGATAGCGAGCGTACGGTCGGTTGCACTCGATGTGAGGTCGTCGGGGACCACAAAGACATATGAGAAGAAGAAGCACAGCATGACCAGGCCGGCAATAACGACAACGCCCGGAACGGGATTGGGATTATCGGTTAAATCCCAGATAAGCAGCAGGATAAGCGCCGGAACGACAATACCGAGCAGGATGGCCTGAACCACGTGCTGGGCCGTACGAAAGACCTTGGTAGAGTTGTAGCTCTTGCCCAGAATCAGCCTGTTTAAATCCACCGTCATCCCCTCTTGTCCATAGCACCCATAGCAACAAAGAGGGCCGCAAGCGACCCTCTCCATTGCATTATGCAATCAAAAACTGTGTTTTACATCCAGCCATCGACAAACGGTATCTTAGGCGCTGTATTTGTTGGCCTCGCCAAAGGTGCCAGCCTCGACGATCCAGCCGTCCTTCATGATGACGTCCATGTTGTCGGTGTTGAGCACGTGGATGTCGGCGGCGACGTCACCGTTGACGACCAGCAGGTCGGCGCACTTGCCGGCCTCGATAGAACCGGTCTCGTCCTCGATGTGGCACATCTTGGCACCGTTGAGGGTAGCGCAGGTGATGGTCTCGACCGGGGTGAAGCCGATCTTGTCGACGAACTCGTACATCTCCTCGATGGAGCAGGTGCCGTACGGGGTGACGAAGGAGAAGGAGTCGGAGCCGATCGTCATGACGACACCGCGCTTCTTGGCCTCGCGCAGGCAGTCGTAGTTGCGCTGCAGCTCCTTCTCGACCAGGGTGCCCTCGTACTTGTCGTGCAGCTCGGGGACGTAGACGGGCGGATAGGTGGCATACCAGGTGGGCAGGAAGGCGATCGTCGGGGTGAAGAAGGTGCCCTGCTCGGCCATGAGGTCCATGGTGCGCTCATCGATATCAAAGCCGTGAATCAGCTGCTCGCAGCCAAAGCGAACGGAATCGTAGGCAGCGGCGTGGTTGTTGTAGCAGTGGCTCCACACGGGGATACCGACCATCTTTGCCTCTTCGACCACGGCCTGAATCTCCTCGGAGCAATAGTGCTGGTCACGACCGGAGTCCCAGCGCCAGATACCGCCACCGGTAGCCCAGATCTTGATGGCATCGGGATTCTCGCGCAGGCGACGACGAACGGCCTTACGCAGGTCCCAAGGACCGTCGACCTGGTCGCCCCAAGGATGGGAGTTCTTGTTCTCGAGCTGGCTGCAGTGATGCGAGTCACCGTGGCCGGCAACGCGGCAGAAGCCCAGGCCGGTGGCCAGAACGCGCGGGCCCTTAAAGACGCCCTTGTCGATGCAGTCGCGAATCTGGATACCAAAGCGGCCGATCTCGCAGACGGTGGTGAGGCCGTGGGTGAGGCAGTCGTAGGCCTGCTTGACGGCAACGGCCTGCTTCTCGAGGAGCGGCTGCATGACCCAATCGGTGTCATCGTCGGTCAGGTTGCCCGAGAAGTGCAGGTGGGTGTCGATCAGGCCGGGAAGGACGGTCTTGCCGGCGGCGTCGATAACTTCAACGCCCTCGGGAAGGTCCTGCATAGCACCGGCGTACTCGATCTTGCCGTTGTCATCGACGAGAACGAGGGAATTCTCGACCGGCTCGGCACCGGTACCGTCGATGAGCTTGCCGCCAACGATTGCATACTTAGTGGACATGGTTCCTCCTTATGGATCCATATAGTGGGCGAGGCCATGTTGGGTTAAGGCCTCACAAAGCTACCCAAGTGGCGCCGGGTTCGGTGCGCGGGAGAGAGGGCCCCGCGCACCCGATCCGCCCCGGCTAGGCGTTACTTTTTGCGGGAATTGGTGAAAGCAATGAGGGCCAGGCCAATAGCCAACCAGCCGATCACGATGCTCCACTCCACCATGTTGAGAGAGGCGGGAGAGAACGGGATCACGAGCAGGCCGATGATGATGGCGCAGGCGGCGATAGCGAGGCCGATGCCAAACTTGCCGCCGGGCACCTCGTAGGGACGAGGCAGGTCGGGCTCGGTGAAGCGCATGCGCAGGCAGGCGAGCGCGACCATGCCGCAGGAGAAGATGAAGGCGAGAGCCGACACGTTGGTCAGAGGGATGAGCATGTTCTTGCCCAGGCACGGACCGATGACGGTGATGACGCCCAGAACGGCGCAGGCGAGCTTGGGAGCGCCGGACTTGGGATCGACCTCGGCGAACTTCTCGGGCAGCTGGCCCTTTCGGCCCATGGCGAGCATGATGCGGCTCGTGGCGCCGTAGAAGGAGTTCATCGGGCCCATGGGTCCAAGCGTGGCGATGACGAGCATGGCCAAGTACAGGAGCATGTTGATGCCCTTGAGGCAGGCAAGCGCGGGAACCGGGCTCTTAACAAACTCATGCCAGTCGAGGAGGGTGCCGAACGAGTAGATGCAGACCATGTAGAAGCCGCCGGCGGCCAGCAGGGCCAAGGAGATGATCTTGCCGAACTTGTTCCAGTTGAGGCCCTCGGCTGCTTCCTCAGCCTGCTGAGGAATGGTATCGAAGCCGGCGTAGAAGAACGGGGTCAGAACCAGGACAGACACGATGCCGGCGAACAGGCTGGTGCCCTCGGTAGCGGGCTTGCCGCCGCCAGCACCGGTGACCTGGGAGAACACGGGCATGGCGTGTTCCGGCGAGCCGGTGAACAGCGAGACGCCCATGGCGAGCAGCATGCCGCAGAGCAGAGCCTTGGTCAGGAAGGCCTGGAGCTTGGCGGCCGAGCTGGCACCGCGGAAGTTGAGGAAGATGACGTAGACTGCAAAGCCGAGCGCAATCAGCGTCGGGAACAGGTAAACATCGGCGCCCAGGATGGTGTAGAGCTTGACGGCGCGCAGCCACTCAAGGCCGGGCAGGCTGCCGAACATCTCGGATACGAGGGTCGAGATGGCGATGGCCTCCCACGGGCACAGGATGCCGTTGCCCAGGGCCAGGAGCCAGCCGGTGATGTAGCTCAGCGTACGGCCAAAGCTACGATCGACATACTCGACGATGCCGCCCGAGATGGGGATAGCAGCCGTGAGCTCACCGAAAACAGCTCCGACGGGCACGAGGAAGATTGCACCCAAGAGGAATGCGATCATAGCGGGAACGGGACCGCCGCCCACGACCATCCAGTCGCCGACCTGCAGAACCCAACCGGTACCGATGATGGCACCGAAACCGATGGTGAAGAAGTTCCAGAGCGAAAGCGTTTTCTTCATGCCGCCGTTATCCTCAACTGCAACTTCTGCGTTCTTGTCCGCCATTGTTCCCCTCCTTTCCTATTTGACGCCCCTTGACGTCACCCCTTGCGCGGTCTGTTTTGCCGCGCGCTTTTATTTCATGGCTTTAAGATACGGCCTTGGCACAGCAGCGCCGCTTATAGCTCGACCGAAGGCAGAACTGCAAAACGAACGGCACCGTTTTTGGGACGAACGGCGGGGGACGCCACTCGTTGCGAGCGTCCGTTTTGATGACGTGATTCGATCACTCGTGGAGGGTGTCGCTTTATGGTGCCAAGCCCACCCTGTTCGTGCCGTTTATCGAACTTTTGTCGCACGCGCTCATTTGCTGCACGTCTTTTTTGTAGGATGAACGGGTTATACATGAGACGAGGTGGTACAAATGGCATACGGATACAACGACGGCGAACGGCAGCGAAACGTTCGCCTTGCCGGGCGTACCACGCCAACATCCAGGAGTATTTCTGACAACGACGGGCCGCAGAACCCGCAGCGTCCGCAGGATCGCCCCTCGTCCTCTAGGCCGCAGGATGCCAGCACGCGTCAGGCGGATCGCCCATACTCGGGCACCCGTCAACGCCGGGCCGAAGTGCCTCGGCGGCAGAAAAACGATCGACGAAAGTCCGACAATCACATCAGCCGTTTCTTTTCGAAGCCCCGCGGCGGGCGCGGCGCAAAGCAGCCACGGCCGATGGGACGTGTCAGGGCCGTCAATCCGCAGACTCATCGTCTCTGTCTTGCCCTGTGCTCCATCATGGCATGTCTGGCCTTTGTGTATCTGGGGTCATGTGCCTCGCATGGCTCTGCCGGTCTAGAGCCCACCGCCGAGGAAAAGCTCCTCAAAGCCCCAGTCGCACCCGGCTACTCGTTTGCTTTTTCGACCCCGCGTTCGCAGTGGAGTGCCGGCACCATGCCGCATATCTATCAGATCGACCCCGCATGGTCGGAGCTGCCCTACGCCGGCGGCACCATCCGCCAAAACGGCTGCGGACCCACCTGCCTCACCATGGTCTACATCTTTAAAACGGGGCGCACCGATATGACACCGGCGGATATGTGCGCGCTTTCCGAAGCGGGCAACCACCGGGGCCACCGAGTGGTCATTTATGGCGAGCGGCGCATGGCGGCTGGGACTTAACGGGGCGCAGCTCTACAACGACCGAGACTCGATGGCTCAGGCCTTGCGCTCGGGTGCTCCCGTAATCGCCGCCGTGCGTCCCGGCACGTTTACTAACGTAGGTCATTACATCGTGCTCTACGGCATTGACGACGCCGACCAGATCGGTGTCTACGACCCCAATTCGCCCAA
>USJQ01000065.1 GCA_900554985.1 uncultured Collinsella sp.
CCAGGAACTTCCTTCTGCTCATTTCGTTCTTCATTACAATCCACCCTTTCACACCGTGGCGGCACCCTTTGCCGCCGCCTTCGGAGATTGGCTCGGGGACTTTGCCCCTTTTGCTGACTTGTACAATACGCTATTTGGCTAGTTGTTTGAACAAGTATTACTAGAGCGGTAGAAAAACTTCGGTGAACGGTAATTTCAACTTGATACTTGACAAGTTTTGTATAAACAATTATTTGTTATCGAATGCAGAGAAAACGCCCGGTCAAGCCGATGCATCGTCGGTTTGACCGGGCGTTTTCTCTTTGAGGGCATGAGTCTCGTCAGGCTGCGAGCTAGCCGGCTATCGCTTGGAGTTGACGCGGTAGTGGAAGATCTCGGGATGCGTGCGGGCATGCGTGACCTCGAACAAGATGCCGTCCGAAGTGTACGACTGGCTCTCCATGACGGCGACACAGTTGTACTTGCCAAGGTCCAAGCAGCTGCAGTCCTCATCGTTGGCGAGCTCGACACTCACCGTACGGCGGCTCGCCATCACTTTGATGCCGCGCTTGTGCTCCAGATAGCCGTAGATAGAATCCGCCGCGATCTCGGGGGTCAGGCCCTTGGCGATCGACGCCAAAAAGTAGCCGTGGTCCACCTGGCGCGCGCTGCCGTTGAGGCTTCGGACACGCACGACGCGAATCAGCTCCTCGCCCACCTTAAAGCCCAGGCGACGAGAGAGTTGCTCAGTGCAAATCAAATGTTCAAAAGACTTGACCTCGGTCGATGCGACGGCATTGTTGCGTTTTGCGAACTCGCCAAACGACTCAACCTCTTCGAGTGCGCCCAGCATGTCGGTTTCGCCCTTAAGCCAAATAACGCGCACGCCCTTACCGTGTATAGGCTGCACAAACATCTGGTCGGCCAGCATGCTCAAGGCGCGTCGAACGGTATTGCGCGTGCAGCCAAACTCCGCGGTCAGCTCGGCTTCGGTCGGCAGCATCTCCTGAAACGCATAGGTCCCGTTAATGATGCGCGAACGGATCTCGCGGTAGATTCCTTCGTAAATCGCTTTTGGCATGATTTCACCTCTAATGAATATGTATGGCTAGGCACGATAGCATTTCTTAAAGTTGTTTAAACCGATTATCGGTAAAGCACGGATTATTTACCGTCGACGGTTCCCCCGAAACCCAAATCGGACCGAATCAAAACCGTCAATGCGGCAAGCAGCCAGTCCTCTACAATGAGTTCATTGTTTAAACGTTCTTGCTCGCACAGCATGTTGCATCCGGAAGGCATATTATGCTGCAGAAAATCCAACGTTTTGGCGGAGCCATGTTCGCGCCCGCCATGCTGTTTTCTATATCAGGCCTCATGGTCGGCATCTCCGCCCTCGCCACGACCGTAGACATCGTCGGCGATCTCGCCGTATACGGAACCCCTTGGTACGTTTTCTGGACCATCATCCAGCGCGGCTCGTGGACGGTCTTTAAACGTCTCCCGCTCCTTTTTGCCGTAGCGCTGCCTATCGGTCTTGCCCAAAAGCAACCGGCACGCTGCTGCCTCGAGGCACTCGTGGCCTATTTTGCCTATTGCTTCTTTTTGAGCGAGATCATTAAGCTGAGCGGAGACAACCTTGGACTTAAGTACCCATCATCTTTGACCCCCGCCAGCGGCATCACCGTCATCGACGGCATCAAGACGCTCGACACCGGCATTATCGGCCCGCTGGCGGTGTCGGCAACCGTCGTCGCCATCCATGACCGCTTCTACGATGCCAAGGTTCCCGATTGGCTCGGCACCTTCTCGGGTTCCTCGCTGGTCTACCTCATCAGCTTTTTTGCCGTGTTTGCCCTTGCCGCCATCTCGGCCGCCATCGTGCCCTTCGCATACGCTGTGACCGAAACGCTGCGTCACGCACTTGCGGGCGTCGGCCCCTTCGGCGTGGGCATCTTTGTGTTTTTGGAGCGAGCGCTCGAGCCCATGGGGCTGCACCATCTGCTCTATATGCCCATCTATTACGACAATCTGGTCATTCACGACGGTATTTACGCCACGTGGACCAACCTGCTCCCCATTCTCTCCCATAGCACGCGCCCTTTAAATGAACTTGCGCCCTGGGCAGGTTTTACCGCCACCGGCTGGGGCAAGCTCTTTGGCCTTCCCGCCATCGCGGCAGCATTCTATTTCACCGCCAAACCCGAACGCCGCGCCGGCCTTAAAGTCATCCTTTTGCCCGCCATCGTCGCCTCGGTGGTCTGCGGCGTCACCGAGCCGCTCGAGTTTCTCTTTATGTTCACCTATCCCGGACTCTTTTTGCTCTACGCCGTCCTATCCTCCTGCCTTGCCATGACCATGAACTTCTTTGGCATCGTCGGCATCTTCTCGGGCGGTCTCATGGAAATGACGGCCTTCAACTTCATCCCACTCATGCGAATGCATGCCGGCTCCTACCTTTTGGCGCTCGGTATCGGTCTTGCCTTTAGCCTCATCTTTTTTGTTAGTTTTCGAGCACTCATCTTGGTCTATGACCTTAAGACGCCGGGCCGCGAGGATCATGTCTCCAATCGCGCGGCAATCGATCGTTTAACGGGAAGCGGCTTTGCCAAAGAGCAATCTCCCAATGGCGAGGTCAGTATTCAATCCGATCAAGATCACGTCCTCGCTGAGCGGGTAATTCAGCTTTTAGGTGGCGTTGGCAATATCGTGGGCGCAACCAACTGCGCCACGCGCCTGCGCGTCGAGGTCGCAGACCCTTCCATCGTTGCAGATAATGCGTCGTTTGTCGCGGTGGGCGCCAAGGGCCTCATCATTACGGGCAAGACCGCCCAGGTGATTATTGGCATCTCCGTTCCCCGCGTTAAAGAGCATTTTGACCAGATCATGGGCCTCGAGCCGGGATTTGTGCCCACCACCCCGGCCTCCCCTGCCGCCAGCGCAGCCCATAAGCGCGGCGATATCTGCTTCTTCGATATCGACGGAACACTCGCCTGGCAAGACCCTCGAGTGGCACAAGAGCTTCCCGAGAGCGAGCGAGACCTCTCCCCCTATCCCAATGAAGCGGTCTCGCAAGCCATCCGTGATTTTGTCGCCAAGGGCAATATGGCGTTTATCTGCACAGGGCGCACGCTGAGCTGCATCCATCCAAAGCTGCTCGAGCTGCCCTGGACCGGCATCGTCTGCCTCGCGGGTGGCTATGTCGAACTTGAGGGACACGTGATTCGCGATTTGGCGATGACGCCCGGCATGCTGCAGCGCCTTGCTCCCATTCTTGAGCAATCGGACGAAGTGATTCGTTTTGAGGGACTCAATGGCGTCGTTCGCATGAGTGCCGATGCGCCCGACGCCCCGGGATACGCCCGCACCGTGGGCGATGCAATTACGCAGCTGCAACATTACAGCGCCTACAAGATCTTAATGTCCACGTCGCTTGCCAACCGCATCGCTCAGGATCAAGCGTTTGAGCCGCTGCTCTGCTTTAACGAGCTCGAGCTCGAAGTGACCGAGATTTCGCCTCGCGAATGCACCAAGCGCGAGGGTATCCAGTCCGTACTCGACGCCCTCGATCCCCACCACGGAACCGTATACGGCATCGGCGACGCCAGCAATGACGTCTCGCTGATGAACGCCGTCGACGTTGGCATCGCCATGGGCAACGCACCGGACTTCCTCAAGGAAAAGGCCGACTATGTCACCGACAGCATCGACCACGACGGCGTCGTCACCGCGCTCGAACACTTTGGGCTTATCTAGCCAAGCCCCTACCGCACTTGCGGCCGCATGGACCAATCGTCTTCAACCGCCGCGCTCGACGCCCTAATGTGGCAATATGTTGTCTGCATAATGCAACGATGCAACCTATCAAAGAATGCGAGAACCCGTGTCCAGTCCGTTTACCAGCTTTTTAGCCCAGCACTTTGACCAGATCAACGACTATCTGGCCACGTTCTTTGACGGACAGGCGACCTCTGCCGATATCGAGTGCTACCTGTACGCGCGGCTCTCGGCTTTTACGGTGGTCTAAAACTTACGGCAAGCGCCACCGCCCGCTTATCTGCATGCTCGCCGCAACCGCAGTGGGCGGTAGCTTTGAGAGCGCCCGCAGCGCCGCGGCAGCCATCGAGCATTTCCAGTCGGGCGCGCTGATCCACGACGACATCGCCGACAACGGACAGCTTCGTCGAGGCAAGCCCTGCATGCACCTTACCGAGGGCGCGGGCCTTGCCATCAATTGTGGCGACCTGGCGCTCACCATGGTCACCAAGACGGTTCTCGATGACCCCACGCTGGAGTCCGACGTGAAGCTGCGCGTGCTCCACGAGCTTACCGAGATGATCGTCCGAACCATCGAGGGCCAAGCGCTCGACCTGGGCTGGGTCCGTGACAAGCGCTTTGATATCTCGGTTGATGACTACCTGGACATGGCCACGCACAAGACCGCGTATTACAGCGGAGCCACGCCACTTGCCGCCGGAGCCATTATCGGTGGCGGCAGCAAAGAGCAGGTCGAGGCGCTACGCGCCTTTGGCCTGCACACTGGCCTTGCCTTTCAAATTCAGGACGACCTGCTCAACTTGGTCGGCACCAAAGAGGCCGCCAACAAGGACTTCCGCACCGACATCACCGAGGGCAAGCGCACGCTCGTCGCTGTGCATGCCCTGTCAAATGAGCGCTATCACGACGAGGTCGAGGCGATTCTTTCCTCGGGCACCGATGATTCCGCGCAGCTCGCACGCGCCGTGGAGATCTTCCAGGAGACCGGCTCCATCGATTACGCCCACACCTATGCGCTCGACCTGACCGCTAAGGCCAAGGCCGCTATCGAAGGCGTCGAGCTCGACCCGCATGCGCGCGAGCTCTTCCTCTCAATGGCAGATTTCTTTGTGGAGCGTCTTAACTAGCGGGGGTCATAAAACCTGTGGGCAGCGAGTTTGGGTACAAGTTGCTACACTGTTGAGTGCATGTTTATGCATTGTCTCGCGTTGTCTATCCGACACGCGCTCAAAATAGTACGAATCGTACGCCGAAAGGGGTTCGTTCATGGAACCTATTACCACGGGCATGCAGGGAGCAGCCGTCGAGGATGTTCAGTCCCGCCTTCTGCAGCTCGGTTACACCATCGATGCCGACGAGGTCGCCGACAAGCGCTTTGGCACCACCACCGAGCAGGCCGTCAGCACCTTCAGGCTCGACAGTGGCCTTGCTGCCGGTCATGCCGTCGATATCCCCTGTTGGAGCGCCCTGGTCGACGCCTCGTATAAGCTGGGCGACCGCACCCTGTATCTGCGCATGCCCAATTTCCATGGCGCCGATGTGCAGGCCCTGCAGCGCGCTCTCAACGTTTTGGGCTTTGCCTGTGGCGAAGACGACGGCTACTTTGGTCCGCATACCGAGGCCGCCCTGCAGCAGTTCCAGGAAAATGTCGGCCTGTTTGCCGACGGCATGGCCTTCCAGGACACCTACGCCTACATCAACCGCCTGCATCATGTGTGGGAGGGCAAGCCCTCGGTCACCGAAGCCGAGTCCCGCATCGGTTTTGCTCGCGCCGCCAACGTGCTCGAGCGCTTCCAGATCGCCGTTATCGGTGAGGACCCCATCGCACGCAGCGTTGCTTCGCGCATGTGGAACATCGCCACGGCAACGACCGACAACAGCGGCATGATGCTCTGCGACTCCGAGGTCCCAACCGACGTTGACCTGGTGCTCGAGATCGCAAGCGACGAGCTGCCCGCCGACGCCGCGCCACGCGCCACGATTGCCCTCGCCGAGTGCCACAACCTGGCCCAGCGCATCCGCACCGCCAATGTCGCCGCGCAGCAGAAGCCGGCTCGCATTCGCATTGAGCTCACGGGCATGACGCGCTACAACGGCACCTTCACGGCCAGCGACGCGCAGACGCTCGCCGTACGCCTACTCGACGGCGTTTGCGATGCCCTCGCAGATTAGGTAAACTAGACGAGTTGCTTTTGGGCAACACCACACATTGGGACGTAGTTCAACGGTAGAACTCCGGTTTTTGGTGCCGGCTGTTGGGGGTTCGAATCCCTCCGTCCCAGCCATTAAAACTGAGCGCCCTAAGCCCATAACGGCCCAGGGCGCTTTCTTGTGGGCAAGCGGAGGAATTCGAACCCGCAAGGGTGCGGAGCTGAGGAAACGCGAAGCGTTTTCCAGCGCAGCACGCAAGGAGCGAAGCGACGCAGCGGGGCGCGGCCGCCGCAGGCAGACGCGGTGTCGGCACTTGGGGACGCTCCTAAGTGCCGGCATTATAGGAACGTCCCCAAGTGCCGGCTCGGGACTATTTTCGAGGACCCTCCGAAGGACTGTGGCCAAAAAACGGCAAATATGAGTACTGTTACCGTTGTAGCTACATTATTTTCGTTAATAAAAGAAGATCTTAATGAGATTTATTCGCATCAAGGTCTTCCTTTAATGAACACTTGAGGAGATAC
>USJQ01000066.1 GCA_900554985.1 uncultured Collinsella sp.
AAGCAGATTAACGGTTAAGGCTAAGAAGTGGCAGGTATGTCGGAAGCAACTAGGACTCGCACGCATGCGCCCGAGGTTAGGCAGCGCGCCGTCGAGATCCTCCAAGAGGGGGTCGGTCATCGCGCCCTCGCCGCGGAGCTTGGCATTCCCCAGGCCACGGCTCGTCAGTGGGCCCGCGCGTATGCCGTGGGCGGTGCCGACGCCGTTCTCAATGCCGGTTCGCATCATCACACCTACTCGTACGACGTAAAGCTCGCTGTGGTTAAGGACCGTCTGGAAAACGGCTTGACGGTTCGCGAGGCCATGATCAAGCACAAGATTCCCAGCGAGTCTTCGGTCAAGGCTTGGTGCCGTCAGTACCGCGAGAGCGGTGAGGCCGCACTGGTCGATAAGCCGCGCGGTCGCAAGCCGCGCGTTAAAAAGGCGGAATAGCAAACGGGATGGTGCGCCCATAGGGGCGCATTTTTCTTGCCGCGCCAACTTTTTGGACCGGCGCGAGCCTGTCGGGACATCCTCCAAAGTGGCCAATAAACCGCGCGCAGTGGCCCGCGCGCCTGTCGCTGCGATAGGGGAGCGTCGCCCCACTGCTCCAAAGCGGACGTGCCCTTACCCCGTACGCCTAAAACTCCCCAGTTGACCGAAAACCTGCCGCCGCTGCTCCTCAATTGAGCTATAACGTTAAACAATTGCAGCGTTTTTGCATGGGGGAGTGATGGTATGACGCTACTGTATTTCCTTACCCTGTTTCCGCTGGTACCGGCGCTGAGCATGCTGCTCGCGCGCGGTGACCGCGCCCGCGATGCGGTGGGGCTCATAGGTTCCGGCATTATTATGGCGGTGACGGTTGTAGTCGCCGTCATGTTTTTTGGCACGGGTCCGCAGAGCTTTGAGGTTGCCCCCGGTACCTCGCATGTGCTCTCGATCATCAGCTCCGTCATCGACGTCATCCTGTGCGCCGTCATCCTATACAACGCGTACAAATATAGGAACGCGCTCACCACGGTGCTCGGCATAGTCCAACTGGTGGGCTCGCTCGCCTTTGCAGCCATGACGCTGCCCGCGACCGAAGCCGTCACCGCAACCCCGCTCTACCTGGACTACATGAGTGTGATCATGGTGCTCGCCGTTGGCATTGTCGGCAGCCTTATCTGCGTGTATGCCCTGGGCTACATGAAGGACTTCCAGGCCCATGACGAGCACGAGGCCGCGCTGCGCGGGCAGACCGCGCCCGACCGTCGCCCGCAGTTCCTGGCGCTCATGTTCCTGTTCCTCTCGGCCATGTTCGTCATCGTGACGAGCGACAACCTTGAGTGGCTGTTCTGCGGCTGGGAAATCACCACCGTGTGCTCGTTCCTCATGATTGGCTACACGCGCACGCCCGAGGCCATCAAAAACGCCTTCACCCAGATCATCCTCAACATGCTGGGCGGCATCGCGTTTTTGGCGGGCCTTATGTTTCTGCACGTCAACGGCATGCCGCTGACCATCTCGGGCATGATCGAGCTTTCCGGCGCCGGTACCGCGCAGTCCGCACTGCTGGTGATGCCGGTCGTCCTGCTATCGCTCGCCGCCCTTGGCTGCTGGGCGCCATGGTTGCCCCCACGCCCACGAGCGCCCTGCTGCACTCGTCAACCATGGTCAAAGCCGGCGTGTTCCTGATGGTCAAGCTGAGCCCGCTCTATGCCATCTATCCCGTGACCGGCTTTATGGTCACGAGTGTGGGTGCCATCACGTTTTTGCTCGCTGCCCTCATGGCCATCTCGCAGAGCAACGCCAAGCGTGTGCTCGCGTACTCCACCATTTCCAACTTGGGCCTCATCAGTGCCTGCTTGGGTGTCGGCGCGCCCGAGGCCGTATGGGCGGCCATCTTCCTGATCCTGTTCCACACGGTGGCAAAGTCGTTGCTGTTCCTGTGCGTGGGCACGGCCGAGCATCATATCGGCAGCCGCAATATCGAGGACATGGACGGTATGTTCAGCCGCATGCCGCACCTGACGCGCCTGATGATGCTGGGCATCATGGGCATGTTTGTGGCGCCGTTTGGCATGCTCGTGTCCAAGTGGGGCGCCCTGGTGGCGTTTGCCCAGACCGGCAACGTGCTCATGATCATGGTTCTGGCCTTTGGCTCGGCCGCGACGTTTTACTTCTGGGGCAAGTGGCTTGCCAAGCTTTCGGGCGTCGACCCCACGGCTCAAAACGTTGAGGTCAATGTTCATAAGACCGAATGGATGGCCCTCAACACCATCGCCGCGCTGCTGATTCTGTGCTGCGTGGCGTTCCCGGTTATCTCGAGCGGTCTGGTGTCGCCTTACTTGGCCATGGTGTTTGGCCGCGTGCCGTACGTTATCGGCAAGGACGCCATGTATCTGATGGTGGTTATCGTGGCGTTTATCGCCGTGGTGCTGCTGACTTCATTCCGCGTGAGCAATAAGCCGCACGTCAACGTGTACCTTTCGGGCGTGGGAACCGATAAATATCGCCATTTCCGCGGCTCGATGGGACACGAGGTAAAGGCTGAAAAGCGCAATTGGTACTCGGAGGACGCCCTTGGCGAGAAGCGTATTGGTCCCGCGGGTAGCGTCGTGTGCTGCAGTATTATCTTGTTTGCGCTGCTGTGTTGCGCGTGGATTGGGCCCGAGCGGCTTGCCATGAGTGCGCCCTCGGTGCTGCGCGGCAAGTATTTTGAAGGCTCGGGCGTCGTGGGCATATTTATTGGTACCGTGGTGTTTGCCCTGCTGGCGCCTTTGGTTGGTGGCCTGATCGACGGCGTTGACCGCAAACTTTCGGCCCGTATGCAGGGCCGCGTGGGCCCGCGCCTGCTCCAGCCTTTCTACGACGTTGCCAAGCTGCTGCGCAAAGCCCCTGCCAGCGTAAACACCATGGACGATACCTATATGGCGTGCGCGCTCATCTTTACCGTCGTGGGCGGCGGCATCTTTGTGTCGGGTTCTAACACGCTACTGTGCGCTTTTATGGTGACGCTCGCCGCGATCTTTGTGGTGTTGGCGTCCGCCTCGACGCAAAGCCCGTTTGCCCAGGTTGGCGCCGATCGTGAGTTACTGCAGGTTATGAGTTACGAGCCCGCCGTTTTGCTGATGAGCGTGGGCCTGTACCTTGCCACCGACAGCTTTGATTCCATCGCCGTGACGGGGCAGTCGGCCCCCATCATCGTGTACAGCGCGCCCATTTTCCTGGCGCTGCTCGCGGTGCTTACCATCAAGCTGCGCAAGTCGCCGTTTGACCTTTCGTACTCGCATCACGCGCATCAGGAGATCGTCCAGGGCGTCGCCACCGAGATGAGCGGCGGCACGCTGGCCAAGATGACCCTTATGCACTGGTGCGAGACCGTGCTGTTTTTGATGTGGGTGGGCATGTTCTTTGTTTGGGACAACCCCGTGAGCTGGGTTGTAGCCCTGGTCGTGATGGCCGCGACGTATTTTGTCGAGGTCCTGATCGACAACACCTTCGCACGCAGCACCTGGCGCAGCTGCTTTAGGCTCGGATGGGGCGTGGCGCTGGTGTTTGGCCTGCTCAACCTTATGCCCATCCTCGTTGACGTGTTTATTTAGGAGGCGGCATCCATGGATCATAAAATGTCGCGCTCGCCGTGGGTCATTCATTACGACGGCTCGAGCTGCAACGGATGCGATATCGAGGTGCTGGCCTCGCTCACGCCGCTGTTCGATGCGGAGCGCTTTGGCGTGGTCAACACCGGCAACCCCAAGCATGCGGACATCTTTTTGGTGACGGGGTCGGTCAATGCCCAGAACCTGCCCGTCGTGCGCCAGATCTACAGCCAGATGCTCGAGCCCAAGTGCGTGGTGGCGTGCGGCATTTGCGCGTGTTCGGGCGGCGTATTCCGCGATGCCTATAACGTGATCGGCGGCGTGGACCGCGCGATTCCCGTGGACGTGTATGCGCCCGGGTGCGCCATTCGTCCCGAGACCGTGATCGATGCCATCGTGGAGGCGTGCGGCATCCTTGATCAGAAGGAGGCCGTGATGCGCGCCGGCGGTGACCCGCTTACCGTGGGCGGCGCTGCTACCTGGGATGGCGGCGTTGAGTTGGGCGAGGACGGGTTCGTGGCTGCAGCTGGGGCCGGGGCTGACGGTGCCGGTGACGCGCCTGCCGAGAAACCCGCAGCGCCTGCCGCTGGTGACGCACCTGCTGAGACGCCCGTCGCTGCAAAGGAGGCCGAGTAATGCAAAAGGCTATCTATACCACCGTCGGGCTCGACGAGCTCCTGCCGCATGTGCAGGCGCTCAAGGGCGTCGGCGCGCGCTTTGTGCAAATGCACGCCGAGCGCTGTGTGGACGACGGATCGTATCGCCTGGTCTATACGTTTATCAACGTCCGTGCTGCTCAGGAGCAGATTGCGCAGGACGGCAGCTATGCGATCGAGAACCTGGTGGTTGAGGGAATTAATCAGTACCAGGAGATTCCGTCCATCAGCTCGTACTATCCGGCAGTATTCCCGTTTGAAAACGAAGCGCACGACCTGTTTGGTCTTGCCATTACCGATATGCAGATTGACTTTAAGGGCTTTTTCTACCAGGTCTCGACTGCCGAGCCCATGAGCGTTATCACGCCCGAGGTGAAGGCCGCGCGCGAGAAAGCCATGAAGGTCCGTGCCGCTGCCGAGGCCAAGGCGCGCAAGGCCGCGGCCGAGAAGGCTGCTACTGCCACGGCCGCTGCGGGGGAGGGCACTGCGGGCGCTGGCGATGCTGCGGGCGCTGCCGTCGCTCAGCCCGCTGCGGCTGCCGGCTCCGATGCTCAGCACGATGAAACTGCTGCGAAGGCCGCGCTCAAGGCTGCCGAGATGGAGGCAAAGCTCGCCGCCATGGATCCCGAGAAAGCGGCCAAGGTCCGCGCGGCGCTTGCCGCCAAGGCCGCCCGCGACAAGCAGAAAAAGGAGGCGTAAGGTCCATGGCACATCGCTCCGTTATTCCGTTTGGCCCGCAGCACCCGGTGCTGCCCGAGCCGCTTCATCTGGACCTGGTAATCGAGGACGACCGCGTCATCGAGGCAATTCCGCAGATCGGCTTTGTGCACCGCGGGCTCGAGAAGCTCACCGAAAAGCGCGACATGCACCAGTTTGGCTACATCGCCGAGCGCATCTGTGGCATCTGCGCCGTGGGCCACAGCTACGGTTATGCCAGCGCCTGCGAGCGCATGCTCGACATCGAGGTGCCCGGCCGCGTGCAGTATATCCGCACCATTTTGCACGAGCTTTCGCGTATTCATTCGCACCTGTTGTGGCTGGGTCTGCTCGCCGACGCCTTTGGCTTCGAGGCACTGTTCTATCGTTCGTGGACCCTGCGCGAGCAGATTCTCAAGATCTTCGAGAGCACGTGCGGTGGCCGCGTGATTCTGTCGATTAACGAGATCGGCGGCCTTAAGCACGATATCGAGGACTCCGAGCTGGCCGGAATTGTCCAGACGCTCGATGCCATGCGTCCCGACTACGAGGCCCTGGCGCATACGTTTTTGGACGATGACAGCTGCGGCGAGCGCTTGCATGGCGTGGGTGTGATCAGCAAGAAAGATGCGCTGGATCTGTCGATGGTCGGCCCGTTTGGGCGCGCCTCGGGCGTGGATTACGACGTGCGCATGTTTGACGACGGTGCCTATGCGGATCTGGTTGCGTTTGAGCCCATCGTTGCTACCGATGGCGATTGCTATGCCCGCTGCCAGGTGCGCTGTGCCGAGGTCACGCAGGCCATGGACATCATTAAGGAGCTTGTGGGCAAGATTCCGCACGACGGGATAGGCGGGCGCACCAAGCTTACACCGGCCGACGGCGCACGCGGCGAGGTTGTGATTGAGCAGCCGCGCGGCGAGGCGTATTACTATGTGCGCGGTAACGGCACCAAGAACCTGGACCGCTTCCGCGTGCGCACGCCGACGTCGCAGAACCTGGCGGGTCTGACACATGCGCTGCAGGGCGTGCTCCTTGCCAACGTGCCCATGATTATCCTGACCATCGACCCCTGCCTTAGCTGCACGGAAAGGTAGGCGCGGCATGAGTTTACTGACATTTGCCAAGACGGCCTTAGGTTCTATGGTCAAGCAGCCGGTCACGGTGCGCTATCCGCAGGAGAAGCTGACGGCACCCGAGCGCTTGCGCGGGCATATCGTCAACGACATGGACGTGTGCATCTGCTGCGGCATGTGCGCGCGCCGCTGCCCGGCGGGCGCGCTCGCGGTCGATCGCAAGGGCGGTACCTGGTCGATCGACCCGTACGCTTGCGTGGTGTGCGGCGAGTGCATCGAGAGCTGTCCTAAACACTGCCTGACTATGGACGCTGCCCGCACTCCAGTCGCGGCGGACAAGACTCCCACGGTAGAAACCAAGCCGGAGTAACGCTGGGATAGAACTGGAATAGGGGCCGG
>USJQ01000067.1 GCA_900554985.1 uncultured Collinsella sp.
CGGTAACGGCATTTTCGCTGCTAGTGGTGGGTTGCTCTGTTGTGATTTGGAGCTTGATGGTGAGCGCCTCGTTCAGCGCGGTCATTCATGGTGAGTCGCTTCAGCTGGCTAATTTGGCGCCGTGGTTTCTCAAAGCTGGCGAGGCGGATGCGCTGCCGTTTTTCACAGGTCTCTTTTTTGCTTTCGAGGCGCTTGCGTTTGCGCCGGCAGTGATTGGCTTTGTACTTGGGCCGTCGGTCTCGTTTGTGGTTTTAATGAGCTACCTGATCTGTTCGGCATTTGCGCGGCATTGGGTGCTGTTAGGCAACGCCCTAATGCTGTTGCGCTGGGGCGGAATTGTCAAAGAGGGAATCGCGACGGGCTCTAGCGTCTTGTTTTCAATTGTGATTATGTCGTTATGCCTATCGTTGGGTGGACTGTGGTTTCGAAGGGCCGACCTTATAGAAAAGGGGGACAAGATATGAGCGTGATCGTTAGGGACGTATCGAAGCGCATGGGCAAAAACGATGTTCTGCGCAACGTGTCCATCGAGGTTGACCC
This sequence comes from uncultured Collinsella sp., assembly GCA_900554985.1. Lineage (GTDB taxonomy): Bacteria > Actinomycetota > Coriobacteriia > Coriobacteriales > Coriobacteriaceae > Collinsella. Next base: position 541 of record USJQ01000067.1, read on the forward strand.
TGGGACTGTGGTTGGGCTTCAGGGGATAAACGGTTCGGGTAAGACCATGCTTATGCGAGCGGTCTGCGGATTGATCAAGCCTGCCAAAGGCTTGGGGCGGACATCTCGTTCCCGCCGAGTCTGGGGATGTTGATCGAGGCGCCTTCCTTTTTAGGATATCTGTCTGGCTACGACAATCTGGGGCTCATCGCCCAGATCAAGGGCGTTGCCACCCCCGACGACATGCACGCAGCCCTGCGGCTCGTGGGGCGCGATGCAGACGAAAAAAAGAAGTTCCGAGCATACTCGCTTGGGATGAAGCAACGTCTGGGGATAGCTGCGGCAATTATGGAAAAGCCGAAGCTGCTTGTTCTCGATGAGCCAACAAATGCCCTCGACGAAGCGGGCGTTGAAATGCTCAAGCGCGTTGTGGCGATGGCGGCCTCAACGGGTCGCGAGGTTATTCTGTCCAGCCATGACGGAGAGGTGCTCGAGGAGCTGGCCGATCGGGTTTACTGCATGCGTGACGGTGCCGTTGTGAAAGTTCGGGAAAGGTCGTGAGCGCGATGAAGAAGACCCTGTGGACAAGAAGGGCGGTGCTTGCTCTTTTCGGCTGTGCTGCTACCGGCCTTGCGGGCATGAGGGTGAGCGTCGTTAACGGGAACCGGACGGTCATTCCTGAGAAATATTATGCGGAGGGCGAATGGCTCTCGATGGATGGGGCGTTTCTGGGGTCGAAGGATGTGGCGACTGACGGGTATTCGTTTTGCATAGACGGGGCAGAGCTGCTCACGCCGCGCGAGTATCTCAAGCGTGCGCATGATGATTATTCAAAATATGGCATCGTGGATACGAAAACGAAATTGAAGGACGCCGACATCACGTGTGTTATCGCCGTAAAGATGCGTGTCAGGAATAAGGACAATGTCGAAGGCGGAATCAAAACGTATGTTTGGCATTTGGTGCCGGAGTCTGCGCCAAACTATGACTTTGTGGTCAATACCGATCTGATAACGCAGACAATGCCGGCTCTGGGCGGTTCTGCTGCGTTTGCTGTACAGGTTGGGGCGGAGAACGAGTTGCTTGTCCCATTCATGATGCAAAACACCAACGACTATTTCGAAGGTTACGAGACCGTCCGTTTTGAGAAGGCTTTTCCTGGGACTTATACGGTGAAGATGACCGATCTGCCAGAGAGAAGGCTGTTAAGGTTTGAAGTGAAGTAGCTCGAGAGTTAGGCAAAATGGGTCCATCGGCGGTACCCGCGCCCGATTTCAGGCGCTCCGACTCGGAATCGGGCGCGGGACGAGGCACCTTCGGTGTCGGCCGGATTACCGCTTCTTCTTGTTCTTCTTCTGCTTGCGCTGTTTGCCCTTGGTCTCCTGGGGCTTGTCGCCCTGTTTGGCTTCGGCTGCGGCCTTCTCGGCCTTCATTTTCTTCTTCTTGGTCTCGATGCGCAGCTTTTTGTTGATGCGCGCCTTAAGGAAGGGACCAAACTGCTCGGCATCGCCGCGGACAAAGGTGTCCTTGGGAATCGTCACGCCCTGGTCGGCGAACATGGCCACAAAGATGCGCTCGCCGTCGAGTACGTGGTCGAGCTTCTCAAACGGGAAGAACTGCGACTTGCCGCTCTTGCCCCAGACCATCAGGCCGTCCTCGTTGGCGGCGACGCGGCGATAGCGGCCACCCATGGACTCGTCGGCCTCGACGGCTTCGATAAAGTCGCGGGCGAGCGTGTGGTGCAGGTTTTTGCTCCACCAGGCCAAAAAGGCACCGAACACGATGAGGACAACGCCGAACTTGATCCAGTTGCCGCCGGCCACCAGCATGCCGATGCCGATGAGCGCGGCAATTGCCGCGGCGACATACAGCGAGCCGCGACGCCTGGGCGAGGCGACCAGGCGGGCGAAATCGGTGACGAGGTCGTTTTCGTACTGGTACTCGTTGAGGTACAGGATGCCGTCGTCGGCTGCTGCCTGCTCCTCGAGCGCGACCTCGACCTGGTCGGCTGCTTCGGAGGGAACGAGGTTGCTCTCTGCGTCTGCCATGCTCTTTGGACTCCTATCGCGGCGGGCTCGCCGTACGGGTTATTATGAATGCAGTATGCCGTGCGACCGCATGGCCGTCGCGGCAACAAGACTCAGTATACCCGGGGAGCACCCATGGAATCGTTGTATCGAAAGTATCGCCCGCTCACCTTCGACTCCGTGGTGGGCCAGCAACATATCGTCTCGACGCTCGAGCACGCCATCACCGAGGGGCGCCTGTCCCACGCGTACCTGTTTTGCGGTCCGCGCGGCACGGGCAAGACCACCATGGCGCGTATTCTTGCCAAGGCGCTGCTCTGCCGCAATGCCGAGGCGGCGCGCGCCGAGGGTGCGAGCGGCTGCATGCCCGACGGCACCTGTGAGGAATGCGAGCTCATCGCCGAGGGCAACCACCCAGACGTCTACGAGCTCGATGCCGCAAGCCGTACCGGCGTGGACAACGTGCGCGAGGAGATCATCAACTCCGTCAACTTTGCCCCGGTGCGCGGCAAGTACAAGATCTATATCATCGACGAGGTCCACATGCTCACGACGGCGGCGTTCAACGCGCTGCTCAAGACGCTCGAGGAGCCGCCGGCACACGTGATCTTTGTGCTGTGCACCACCGACCCGCAAAAGATTCTGGAGACCATCCTCTCGCGCTGCCAGCGTTTCGATTTCCATCGCATCGGCAACGAGGATATTGAGCATCGCCTGGCATACGTGTGCGAGCAGGAGGGCTTCGATTACGACGACGAGGCGCTGGCTATCGTGGCGCGCCATGCCAAGGGCGGCATGCGCGACGCATTGTCCACGCTGGAGCAGCTGAGCGTCTTTGGTAACGGTTCTGTGCATGCGGACGACGCCCGCTCGCTTTTAGGCGAGGTTTCGGACCAGATTCTGGGTGAATTTTCCCGCGCCATTGCCGATCGCGATGTTGCCGAGCTCTATGGACTGATTCGTGCACAGGTCGAGGAAGGAAACGACCTGCTGGAGCTGACGCGCGACCTGGTGGCGCATGTGCGTGACGTGTACGTTGCCTGCGTTGCCGGTGCCCGCGCCGAGCTGTTTGAGGGCGGCTCCGAGCAGGCCGAGGCGCTTGCTGCCGAGGCCGCTGCCTTTGGCGAGCATCCTGCCGACCGCCTGGCCCGTGTGCTGACAGTGCTCGACGATGCCGCACTGGAGATGAGGGGCGCGAGCGACGTGCGCCTGGTGCTCGAGATTGCCTGCACGCGTCTGGCACGTCCCGAGGCTGATATAACGATTGAGGCATTGGCCGAGCGCGTGGCACGCCTGGAGGCCATGGTTGCCAATGCCGCGGTGCCGGCGAGCGTGGCTGCTGCTCAGGCCGCCGCGCCTGCAGCATCCGTACCCGCTGCCGCCCAGCAGCCGACGCTTATCTCGGGTGCCCGAGCTGCCGCTCCGTCGGCATCTGCTACCCCCGCTGATACGTCCGCGCGCCAGGGCGGTATGCCTTGGGACCGTGGTGCTGCCGCTCCGGCGGCTCAGTCTGCGCCCAAGTCCGCGGCTCCTGCGTCGGCGCCCAAACCTGTAACGCCTGCACCTCAACCCGTTGCGGCTCCCGCGCCTGCGGCATCGACCGTGCCGGTGTCCAAGCCCAACACTGCCGCTCAGGTTGCTGCCGCCGGCGCCGCCGAGACCCCTGCGGTTGAGGATGCCGGCGAGCTCCAGCGCAAATGGGCCGAGGTTGTCGAGCGCGTCAAGGCTCGTCAGGCCTCCTACGCGGGACTTTTGCTCAACGCCCGCGCCACGGCCGACGACGGCTCCAAGCTCACGGTCTCGTTCCCCGCGGGCTCGACCTTTGCCATCAAGATGCTCGGACGCGCCGACACGCAGTCGGTGGTCCTGCCGACAGTCAGTGCGGTCTTCGGTCGTCGTACCGTCGACTATGTCCTGGATGGGGGTGGCACGCCGGCTCCTCAACATGAGGAGCATTCTCCATCTGCACGGGCTGCGGTATCTGCGGACCCGCAACCCGTGTCCTCGGCGGCCCCTGTATCCTCGAGCGCCAGCGCTCCGCAGCAGCAAGCGACGCCGGTGATGGCACCGACCCCGTCGGCGCCTGAACCCGCTGCGCCCAAACAGGCTGCTCCGGTCCCCGTGCCCAAGCCCGCCGCCGCGCCTGCGCCCAAGTCATCCGACCTGGGCAAAGCCCCCTGGCTGCGCTCCGACAACCCCGCTGGCGCTCCTGCCACGGGCAAGCTCCCGACCGAGCCCGCACCCCGAGCGCCCGAGCGCGCGTCCGCTCCCAAGGCTCAGCCGTCTGCGCAGTCTGCACCGTGGGAATCCGAGCAGGTGCCCTACGATGACGCCATGGTCGGCGGCTTTGCAGGCGATGCGAGCGGGGACGATCTGCCTCCGTTCGACGTGCCGGGTGCGACGCCCGCGCCCAAGCCCGCTGCAACTGCCCCCAAAGAGGAGGACGCTCCTGCAGCTCCCTGGGAGTCCAACCCCGGCGCGGGCAGTCCCTTCGGCCATCAGGGCGCAGCCCCAAGCATCCCGCAGACCGAGGACGAGGCCAAAGCCCTCATCCGCAGCGTCTTCGGTCAGTCCACCATCTTCAAACCGGTGGAGTAGCTGTACAGGCGGGTATACTGCTCAAGAAGAGACGTCTTTGAACGGAGCGAGCTTATGATGTGGGAATATGTCCGCCTTGAGGACGATACGCAAGTTTCGTATTCCGAAGTCCGTGAGGACAACACGGTGAAGGTTGTTGTGGAGCGCCCGCGCGATTGGGGTTTTGACACGGCGGAGTGCATCTTGCCGGCATTCAATTGGGTGTCACGCGAGGGCTTTAGCGAAGCGGACCTCAAAGAACTCGATGATTTCGTGCGCAACAATGCCCCGCTCATCCTGCGTTTTGCCTACGAAGGCGGACGAGTCTATGCCTAGTCTGTTTCGACTCGGGCCGTACATCATCTTCTTCTGGACGGGGGAGAACGGCGAACCTGTCCATGTTCACGTTGCGGTCAAGCGCCCCACTGCCGAGGCAACCAAGATATGGCTTACCCGCTCCGGCGGATGCAAGCTGGCCCATAACAAGGGCGATATTCCTGCTCGGGATTTACGCGATATCATGCAGTTTGTTTCATCTAACCATGCGCTGATTTGCAAACGCTGGAAAGAAACAACCGGTGGACTGTCGTTTTACTGTTGAGAATCGCTTGCTGGGCTTAGGACCCCTAGCCCTTTAGGGGCTCTTTATCCGGGCGCATTTGAATTTCGGACATGTGTAGCGTGGTGCCGCGTGTCTCGCATTCGAGCAGGCAGATGCGTGACGGTCGGCCTAGGGTGCTGAGGTCGACACGATACGTCGCGCGGCTGTCCGTGTACTCGACTTGCTCGGCGTCGAGGGTTGCTCCGATTGTCAAGAAAGCGCCTGGTTCGGCACCGACAATCTTGGAGTCCTTTATCTTGACCTTGAACTCTTGGTACAGGGACGGGCTGTTGTAGTAAATGGTTGGGGGTCCAGCGGTGCGCTCATCGGTCGCTTCCCATTTGAAGGTGGGCTGGTCCGAGCTGGTTATCAGCAGTTCTGCTCCAAAGGCTATAGCATGGGTGATGACAACCAGCAATGCCCAGCCGACAAAGAGATAGAGAACCACATATGCAACGGGGTGTTTTGAGCGGATGTTTTGGAGCGCGTCGGGGGCATTCATGGGGCACCTCCAAATTGCTATCTATGACAATCAAATTATACCCTGCCGACATGTGCTCCGCCTCGAGCAGCGGTTCGGCATTTAGCTATTTAGTGGCACACATGAAATGCCGGATTCGGCTCTAC
>USJQ01000068.1 GCA_900554985.1 uncultured Collinsella sp.
TGGGAACAAAAAGCCCCGCCGGGCCTTGGTGTGAACTGCGCGGCGGGGCGGGCAAGCGGCTATGAGCAGCAGGCTTAGAACAGGCCGGTGATGTTGCCATCGTTGTCGACGTCGATGTTCTCGGCCGCGGGAACCTTGGGCAGGCCCGGCATGGTCAGAACGCTACCGGTCAGCGCGACCACAAAGTGGGCACCGGCGGAAACCTTGAGCTCGCGCACGGTGATGCGGAAGCCCTCGGGAGCGCCCAGCGCCTTGGCGTTGTCGCTAAAGCTGTACTGGGTCTTGGCAACGCACACCGGCAGGTTGCCAAAGCCGTTCTCGCGCAGCTCGGCGAGCTGGCGCTTGGCAGCCGGCGTAAAGTCGACGCCATCGGCGCGGTAGACCTTAGTGGCGACAGCCTCGAGGGCGTCGGCCACATCGGCACCGCCCTCGTAGGCAAACTTGAGCTCGCTCGGCTGCTCGATCAGGCGCATGACCTCATCGGCCAGGTCGAGCGCGCCCTCGCCGCCCTTAGCCCAAACCTCGGACAGCTTAACGTTGACACCGAGCTTCTGGCACTCGGACTCGATGAGGGCGAGTTCAGCCTCGGTGTCCGTCGGGAAGCGGTTAATGGCAACCACGCAGGGCAGACCGTAGACGTTCTGAATATTGTCGACGTGGCGCAGCAGGTTGGGCATGCCGGCCTTGAGGGCCTCGAGGTTCTCTTCGTTGAGGTCGGCCTTGGCGACACCGCCGTTGTACTTAAGCGCGCGGGCAGTGGCGACGACCACGACGGCGCTGGGACGAACGCCCGTCATGCGACACTTGATGTCCAGGAATTTCTCGGCGCCCAGGTCGGCACCAAAGCCGGCCTCGGTAATGGCGACATCGCCAAAACGCATAGCCATACGCGTGGCCATGATGGAGTTGCAGCCGTGGGCGATATTGGCGAAGGGACCGCCGTGGACAAACGCGGGCGTACCCTCGAGCGTCTGCACCAGATTGGGCTTGAGCGCATCCTTGAGCAGTGCGGCCATAGCTCCCTGGGCCTTAAGGTCGCGTGCGCGGACGGGCTCGCCGGCATAGCTGTAGCCGACAACGATCTCGCCCAAGCGCTCCTTAAGATCATTGATGCTCGTGGACAGGCACAGGATCGCCATGACCTCGGAGGCAACGGTGATATCGAAGCCGTCCTCGCGCGGCACGCCCTGGGCCTTGCCGCCAATACCGTCGATGACATGGCGCAGCTGGCGGTCGTTCATGTCGACGACGCGCTTCCAGGTGATGCGCTTAACATCGATACCGAGCTGGTTACCCTGCTGAATATGGTTGTCGAGCATGGCGGCCAGCAGGTTATTAGCGGCACCGATAGCGTGGAAGTCACCGGTAAAGTGCAGGTTGATGTCCTCCATGGGGATGACCTGCGCCCAGCCGCCGCCGGCGGCACCGCCCTTGACGCCAAAGACGGGACCGAGCGAAGGCTCACGCAGGGCCACAGCACTCTTGACGCCGCGACGGCGCAGGCCATCGGCCAGACCGATGGTCGTGGTGGTCTTACCCTCGCCCGCAGGCGTGGGGTTGATGGCGGTCACGAGGACGAGCTTGGCCTGGTGATCGGTCGGCTCGTTGAGCAGTGAATAGTCGACCTTAGCCTTGTCGAAGCCGTACGGAATCAGGTGCTTTACGTCGACACCGGCGTTCTTGGCCACCTCGGTAATGGGCAGCGGTGTGACGGAACGTGCGATTTCGATGTCAGTAGGCATGGACGGTCCTTTCGTTACCGGATGAGAAAAAGACCAATTCAGCATAGCACGGGCGCGCAATAGTAAAGCACCCGCAACCGACAAACGGCGATATGTTTATCCAATGCTCAGCGATAGCCTACAAACCCGTCCTAAACGGTCGGCTCAATACCTAAGTGTTCAAAGGTGCGAAGCGTTGCCTGGCGGCCCTGGGGCGTGCGAATCATCAAGCCGCACTGCAGCAGATAAGGCTCATAGACATCTTCGAGCGTTCCCGGGTCCTCGCCCACCGCGCTGGCAAGCGTGGTCAAGCCCACGGCACGGCCGGAGAACGTCTTGGCGAGCGTCTCCAAAATGCGAATATCCATCCAGTCCAAGCCAAGCTCGTCGATCTCGAAGAACTCGAGTGCCTGACGGCAGATATCGAGCTCAATAGGCCCGTTGCCGCGCACCTGCGCATAGTCGCGCACGCGTTTGAACAGCCGGTTGGCGAGGCGCGGCGTGCCACGCGAGCGCGAGCCGATCTCGAGCGCACTGGGGTGGTCGATTGTCACGCCCAGGATGGTTGCCGAGCGCGTGACAATCTGCGCGAGCTCCTCGACGGTGTAGTAATCCAGGCGGTATGAGATGCCAAAGCGGTCGCGCAGCGGACCGGTCAGCATTCCAGAGCGCGTCGTCGCCGCCACCAGCGTAAACTTGGGAATATCCAGGCGAATCGAACGCGCCGCCGGACCCTTGCCGATCACGATATCGAGCGCAAAGTCCTCCATCGCAGGATACAGGACCTCTTCGACCGAGCGGTTGAGGCGGTGGATCTCGTCGATAAACAGCACGTCACCCGGCTGCAAGTTAGTCAGGATGGCAGCCAGGTCGCCGGTACGCGCAATAGCGGGGCCGCTCGTCGTCTTGATCTGAGCGCCCAGCTCGTTGGCGATAACCGTAGCCAGCGTGGTCTTGCCCAGACCCGGAGGGCCCGAGAAGATCACGTGGTCGAGCGTCTCGCCGCGGCTCTGCGCGGCCTCGATGAGCACGCGAAGGCTCTGCTTGATATGCTCCTGACCGCAGTAGTCGTCCAGGCGCTGGGGGCGCAGGGTACGGTCGACATCGAGGTCCTCGGGCGTCAGCTCCGAGCCCACCATGCGCTCACCGTGCGCCATGGATGCCGCCGGCGAGCTGCCGGGCGTCGCCCACAGGTCCTGAGAGTCATCGGCTTCCCACATCACGCATCCATTCCAAGTCGCTTAAGCGCCGCGCCGAGCAGATCCTCGACACGCATATTCTGCCCATCATACCCGCTCAGGGCAACATCGGTCTCCTGCGGGCTAAAGCCCATGGAAAGGAGCGCCGCACGGGCGTCATCGATCGCCGAAGGAGCGGCAGCAGGAACCGGCATCGCAACCTGGCCGGGAATCACGTCGACCGGCACAAAGCCCTTGTCCTTGGCAAAGGTGCTCTTGAGCTCCAGGATCAGACGCTGGGCAGTCTTTTTGCCCACACCGGGAACCTTGGCCATACCCTTGTCGTCCTCGGCCATCACCAGGGAATACAGCTGTCCCACGGTATAGGTGGAGAGCACGGCAAGCGCCAGGCGCGGACCGACGCCCGACACGGACACGAGCCGATCGAACATCGTGCGCTCGTCCTTGGAGGCAAAACCAAAGAGCGTCATGGCATCCTCGCGCACCTGCATACGAGTATAGAGGCGCACCTCGCCGCCGGGTGCAGGCAGCGTGGCGGCAGTGCTGCCCGAGATGCCGAGCTCAAAGCCCACGCCCGATACATCGACAACGGCCGAGCTCATCGTGGCCTCGACAAGCGTTCCATGGAGCTGGGAGATCATCAGTATCCGGTTCCTCTCTGTTGATAGAACTCGCCACCGGTAAGCGCCCGGGTGCGGCTGAGGTTAACGTGACAGATGGCGCAGGCCAGGGCATCGGCGGCATGGTCGGGATGCGGGTCGTGATCGAGCTGCGTGAGCGTACGAACCATATACGCGACCTGCCGTTTGTCCGCGGCGCCGGTGCCCACAACGGCCTGCTTAATCTGCATAGGCGTGTACTCGCCAATCTCGAGCGCGCATTCCGAAAGCGCCACGAGTGCAGCACCGCGGGCATGCGCCGTTGGGATGGCCGAGCGAACGTTGGCGCCAAAGTAAATGCTCTCGATAGCAGCGGTATCGGGTCGATAGCGCTCCACGACACCCTTGAGATCGCGGGCGATGTGAGACAGGCGCACCGCGAGCGGGCTTCCGGCACTGGTCTCAATACAACCGTAGGCACGGCCGCGGACCTCGCCGCGTCGCTCCTCGATAATCCCCCAACCCGTATGGGCCAAACCGGGGTCGATACCCAAGATAACCAAGCCAACCTCCCCTCGTCACCAGCAAAGCACAAGGCAAGGCCCCGCGCATCATTCACGAACGTCTGTTCTAGAATAACACAACGGGGCCAAGATGCTTAGTTGAAGTATCGGGGTTGGGAGCGAATCCCATCCCCAGTTTAGTTCTGCGAGAAGAACGGAAACTGCCTCGGATCTATCGGCGGATGCGGCATCGGCGTGCCCTGGGGCCCACCCTGCGGTCCGCCCTGGCCGCCCATCATCTTTTCGATGGCGTCCTGGACCTCGCCCTCAAACTTTTTCATACCCTCATGCAGACGACGCTGGCCATCCTCGGAGCGCAGCTCCTCCATCTGCTCGGGCGAAATACCCAACAGGTCACCCAATATGCCCATCATCTCGCCACGCATGCGCTCGCTTGTATCCTCGTCGGCAAAGCGGTTCACCTCAGCGCGCGCCAGCGCATCGACCGTCATGCGTTCCTTGCCGCTCAGCCCCAGGTCGGACCACGCGAGCATGTACGGCCAGGCGCGCTCGACAAACGAACGGGCCGAGACGCTCGGCGCCGTCGGCAGCATGCGGCGGGCGGCCTCGCCCTGACGCACGAGCATCAGCAGCAGCGAGCAAGCCTCGGGCTTGCCGGCGGCCATTGGGATATCGTCGAAGGGACGATTGCGGTCGACGTGTGACTCGAGCGCGCCATCAACCTCGCCCGGCTCGAGCCCACCGAGCAGCTGCGCCGCGCGATCGAGCATGTCGACCGGGCCGTCGAGCGTCGAGAGCGCCCGCGCCAGCACGCGCTCCATGCAATCTTCCACCGCGTTGAGCGTCACGAGCTCCTGCGGCACCACGGCAGACGTGCGGTTGCGCACGCGCGCCACAAACTCGAGCGTCGACAGGTACACATCACCAAAGGGCGCGTAATCGCCCTGGTAGCCACCGCAAAGCGCCGGTGCCGCCAACGCATACTCGGTCTTGGAAAGCGGGCTCAGAGCCATCGCGCCCAGCTCGAGCGCCGTATCCTCCAGCATGAGGCCCAGCGTACGCGAGCGCAGGCGCTCGGCATCGCCCGCTGACACATCGCGGTCGAGTACGCGCGCCGCATCCGGCGCATCGCGCTCAACCGTGCGAATATGCAGGCGCTCGGCAATCGCGCGAACGGCGGCACAACGGGCGGCCTCAGCCTCTTCCTGCGCTGGCGTAAAGATGCGGTTGCGGTCCAACACCAGGCCGATCACATTGCGCGAACCCAATGCATCGACAGCCAGCGCCGCAAGCAAGGACGACGGCAGATCGCCCTCGAGCGCCACCACGGCACGCGACGTGCCATGGGCACGGGCGTTATCGCGCACAGCGAGCACCAGCGCCTGCCACAACCACTCCTCGGAACGAAACTCGGGCAGCTCGTGGTCCTCCAGGGCATCGAGCATTACGCCGCGCTGAATCTCCTGAACCAGCAGGCTCTCTTCAAAACACGGCGCTTGGGCCACCACGCGCCCACAGTCGTCGAGTACAAACGACCCGCCGGTATACACCGACTCGTCATAGGCACCGACCGGCGCCATGCAGGCAAACCACACGCTGCGCTTGGATGCGATCTTGCGGTAGGCACCGCTGCGAACGGCGGCAATGGCGGCCGTCTCGCGGTCGGTCATATCAAACGCGTTGAACTGGAAATAGGCGATGAGGTCGACGCCGGTCGGCAGCATCTCGAGTTCGCGGTCCAAGTCGAAGATCACGGCGATGCGCACGCCGTCCACGTCGAAGACCGGCGGCGCCCAACGGGCATCGCCGTTCCCACCGCGCTGCAGGGCAATGCTCGAACGGGCCGGCACCACATGGCCGTCCTTGAGCATCATGTAGTCGAGCAGGGGCTGGCCCTCAAACGAAACCGCCGCGGGCACGATGCAGATCATATCGAGTTCTTGGATACGCTCGGCAACACCGGTCAGACCCGTCAGCATGTCGTGCTCAAAGTCGGCAGCGCCCACCAGGCCGCCGGGCAGGGCACCCATAAAGAGCGGAGCCGGGACGCACAGCACGCGCGCCCCGCGCTCGTGGGCCAAACGGGCCTGGTCCTCGATGCGACCGCAAATGCCCTCAATATCACCCAGGCGCATATCGATCTGTGCAAGTGCGAGCTTCATGGCTCAGCCCTTTCCGTCGTAAACCATCGTTGTCGTAGTAAAAGCGCCGGCCGCATGATGCAGTCGGCGCTCGCATGTGCATATGCTAGCTATGATACC
>USJQ01000069.1 GCA_900554985.1 uncultured Collinsella sp.
GGCCCAAAAAGCGGGCCACATGTCCTAAAATCCGCCGACGGCAAGGCATCCGGCGAGCATTAACTGCCCGCCGGGCGCCTTGGTTAGGAGACTCTGAAGTTTAGCGTCTCCACTGCCTTAGGACAGGTCCTCACCATTCGTTTCAATGACACGCTTGTACCAGTCGAAGCTCTTCTTTTTGGAACGCTTGAGGGTTCCGTTGCCCGCATCATCGCGGTCGACATAGATAAAGCCGTAGCGCTTGGACATCTCGCCCGTGCCAGCAGACACCAAGTCGATCGGGCCCCAGGTGGTGTAGCCCAGCAGGTCGACGCCGTCCTCAGTCACCGCGTCGCGCATGGTCTCGATATGCTGGCGCAGGTAGTCGATACGGCAGTCGTCGTTGATGGAACCATCCTCCTCGACAACATCCTTGGCGCCCAGGCCGTTCTCGACCACAAACAGAGGCTTCTGATAACGGTCGTACAGGTCGTTACGGGCGATGCGGAAGCCCAGCGGATCGATGGCCCAGCCCCACTGGCTCTCCTGCAGGTAGGGATTCTTGGCGCCGGCGAAGGCGTTGCCCTGGGTGCGCTCGACATCGGGGTTATCGGCACCGGCGGAACAACGGGTGCTGTAGTAGCTAAAGCTGATGAAGTCGACGGTGTTGGCGGCCAGGATCTCGCGGTCCTCGTCCGTTATGCCCACATCAATGCCCAGGCGATCGAGCTTCTTGACGGCATAGGCCGGATAGTAGCCGCGGCTCTGGACGTCGACGAAGAAGTAATTGTCCTGGTTGTCAAGCTGAGCCTGGCGTACATCGCCCGGACGGCAGCTGTAGGGGTAGTAGCTACCTGCGGCGAGCATGCAGCCGATCTTGACCTCAGGATCGATCTCATGGGCGATCTTGGTTGCCCAAGCGCTGGCGACGAGCTCGTTGTGGGCGGCCAGGTACTCGACAGCCTCCTTGTTCTCGCCTTCCTCAAAGACCAGACCGGCACCCATAAACGGCAGGTGCAGGATCATATTGATCTCGTTAAAGGTGAGCCAGTACTTCACCAGACCCTTGTAGCGGGTAAAGATCGTGGTCGCGAGGTTCTTGTAGAAGTCGATGAGCTTGCGGTTGCGCCAGCCGCCGTACTCCTTGATGAGGTAAATCGGGCAGTCGAAGTTTGTCGTGGCTTCAGTATCCCCGTAAGCAGCGCGCTACTCAACGGCAACGACGCAGGGCGACACTTCTTTTCGCACACGGCGGCCCGGCAGCCGCCCCTGCCTGACACTTTCTGATACCGCCGCCCCAAACCACCACAAAGGGGACAGGCACCTTTGTGGTGGTTTGGGGCGGTTTGTCTCGATCTGTAACAGGTAGGCAGCCAAAACCGGGCTTGGTGTTACAGATCGAGATTTTCGGGCAGCCCCCCGCAGTTTGTCTAAATCTGTAACAGGTAGAGACGATTTAGCCCGCTAGATGTTACAGATCGAGATGGAAGATTCTAGTGGCAGGCGATGTAGAGCTTCTTGGCTGCGGGGCCTACGTAGCCGCCTTCGGCTGCTTTGGGGCTGTCGGCGTGGCAGAGGACCCACTTGTCGGCCTTCCAGTAGCAGTAGCTGTCGCCGGCCGCGGGCATGTCGGCCGCCGCCTCGGGGCGCGGGCCGTTGGTACCCGCCGGCAGCGCAACCATCACTTGGAAGCCGCCGTCGTCGACCATGCAGGGCGTGTAGTGAAGCGTGGTGTTGAAGACCTCGACGACCTTGCCCGCCGGCACGCGGAACGCCTTGACGCACGCGGTGTCGAGCTTGCCGTCCTCGATCTCCCAGCGATGCGCCACGAGCAGGATAAAGTCGCGGGCGCCCAGGTTAAACTCGCTGGCGCGGTGATACTCCAGGCAGTTGAGGCGTGTGTTGTGGCCGTTGCACCAGCCGAGCTGGAAGGGGCGGCCGCCAAACATGAGAAAGCCCAGTTTGTCGGCATCCTTGACGCCCTCGAGCTCCGGCGCACTTGCTACGTACTTACTGCCCTCGGGGATGGGCGTGGCAGAGAGCGCCTCGAGCACGGGCGACGTGAGCACGGACGGAACGTTATCCCAAACGTTGCCATAGGATTTGAACTCGGGATCGTTGACAGAGTAGATATGCATGTTCACTCCTGTTTGTAAATGTGACTATACGAACATTCTAGAACAAACATGAGCGATTTTGAACGCTCGTCCCGACCAATCAACAAAAAGGCGCCCCCGCATAAGCGAAGGCGCCCAATGCGCTCGTTTTGGGCGATAAAGCTCTTATGCCTGCTGATAGTGCAGGTGATTCTCGTCGATATCGGCCAGGTCGCGGTCGAGGTAGCGGCGCGCGAGCCAGTTTGCCATGGGGAGGTTCTGGTCCAGGTAGTTACCGCACTCCTCGGGAGCGGCACCGGGGACATTGCCCTCAAAGCCGGCAACGAACTCGAACAGCTCACGCACGAGCGGCAGAATCTCCTCGCTCGTCACCTCACCAAACACGACGAGGTAAAAGCCCGTGCGGCAGCCCATGGGGCCAAAATAGACAATGCGGCTCGACCAGTCGGCATGGTTGCGAAGGAACGTCGCGCCTAGGTGCTCGATGGTGTGACACTCGGCCGTGTTCATGACCGGCTCCTTATTGGGCGTGGTCAGGCGCAGGTCAAAGGTGGTGACGGCGGCGCCGGTCGCCGGATCGCGGTCGATGCGGCTCACATACACGCCGGGCTCAAGCAGCAGATGGTCAACGGAAAAACTCGCGATGCGCTCCATGGCAGATCCTCTCGGTAGTCAATTTGGGACGGGCTCTTTTAGCTGGTTCGAATGGTCGCACCAATCATACCAGTCAAAAAAGCCCCGTCCCAAAAAGACACCTTAGCCCAGGACGCGGGCCATGCGCGCCTTGAACTCGGACAGGAAACGCGGGGCATCCACGGTCAGCGCCACAAGCGCGCTCTTGTCCGGATCGGATAGGCGGCGCTCGTCGCAAATGGTGCGGCCGCGATACTCGCCCAGCAGATCAACACGCAGATTGCAGCCGAGCGCACCCACGAGCGTGGGGTCAATCGCCACAGCGACGGCAAGCGGATCGTGCAGCGCGCAGCCACCCAGGTAGGGGGCGTTCATCTCGTACGAGCCAATGTAGTGCTCGACCATGCTCGCAAACGCGCAACCGGCCATGGTGCCCGAGCCCGTCCAGCTGGCAATGTCGCGACGCGTGAGCACCACGCGATGCGTCACATCCAGACCCACCATAGTGAGCTTGCGGCCCGAACGCAGCACGGCATCGGCCGCCTCGGGATCGCTTGCCATGTTGGCCTCGGCACCCGCACTCACGTTTCCGGGCACGGTAAGCGCACCGCCCATCACAACCACGCGACCGATAGACATCATCGCCGCCGCATCGCGCTCCAAGGCAAGTGCCAGGTTGGAGAGCGGACCGGTCGCCACGTAGATCAGATCGGGGCCATAGGTGCGCGCGGCATCGATCAGATAATCGACCGCCGCGTTGCCATCAGCCGACGTCGCCCCCACCGGCTCGTACGGCGACGCGGGCACGCTCGCCCCGCCAATGCCGTTCTTGCCGTGGATGAGCGTGGTGGACGCCGGCGGTGTATAGGGCTCAGTCGCCTTAATGGGACGATCGGCGCCCAGGTACACCGGAATCTCGGGGCGACCCAGCAGATCGAGCACTGCCAGGCAGTTGTGCGCCGATTGCTCGACGCGCACGTTGCCAAAGCACGTGGTGATGCCCACGAGCTCCACCTCGGGGCTCGCGATGGCATAGGCAAGCGCCATCGCATCGTCCACGCCCATATCCAGATCAAGGATCAGCTTCTTGATTGCCATTGTTCTACTCCGCTTCTCCGTCTTTATCGTTTAACCAAACCAATGTTCAACTTCGGCGCGCGTGGGAATCGACTGTTGCGCGCCCAAGCGCGACACCGTCACCGCCGAGGCGCGTGCACCCGCCGCCATGCACTCAAAGAGCGGCAAGCCCTCTAAGCGAGCCGCGGCAAGCGCACCGATAAACGTATCGCCCGCGGCCGTCGTATCGACCAACGTGTTCGATAGTGCCGGCATGTGCAGCAGCTCACCGCCATCGCCGAGCGCAACCGAGCCGGCACCGCCCAGCGTGATGACCGCAGCTCCGGCACCCTTGGCGAGCAGGGCATTGAGCGCCGCGGCGCAGCTCTCATCGTCCTTGGGCAGGATACCCGTCAGAACCTGGCACTCGGTCTCGTTGGGGCAGACCAAGTCGATCGCAGGCCAGGCCTCCGCAGGCAACTCACAGGCAGGCGCTGGATTAAAGATCGTATAGAACCCCAGCTCGTGAGCGCAAACAAGCGCCTCGGCAGTCGCTGCAAGGTCACATTCGCCCTGGGCGATAAAAACGCTGCCAGCCGCCGGAGCGAACTCGCATGCATCGCCATCGAACTCATCGGCCACCAGGTGCCTCAGCACGCAGGCAACGTCCTCGCCCGCAAGCGCATGGTTAGCGCCCGGCGACAGCACGATGCGGTTGTCGCCCTCACAGCGAATGATGGTCGCCGTGCCCGTCTCCACGTCATCGCGAAGCGCCACAAACTCAACGCCCACGCCGGCATCCTGAAGCCCCGCCACGAGCACATCGCCAAACGCATCGCGCCCGACCGCGCCAATCATGCACGTGCGCGCACCCATGCGTGCGGCGGCCACGGCCTGGTTAGCGCCCTTGCCACCGGCGTTGGTGATAAAACCGCTACCGCCAACGGTCTCGCCCGCGCGCGGCATGTGCTCGCACGCCACCGAAAGGTCCATGTTCATGCTGCCGAACACCGCAACGATGCCGCGATCTGTCATGGAAACCTCCTCATCTGCGGGCCTTATGCCCACCGTCGGCCGTCGATCGTGCACTCTCTCACCTCTATAACTTTAGTTCACTTTGATGTGAACGCGCCCTTGAGGTTGCGCCAGCAGCAAGCATTCACAGGAGCAGGCAGCTACAATGAATATGTGCTGATTATCCTCGTCATTGGATGATGTTTTATGGAACAAATCCCACAATCGAGCCCACGCGGCCCGCGCCGCGCGCCCGATAACCAAGCGCCGCACGAACGCCCGCGCACCGACCGCCGCGCCGAGCGCACCGAGGCCGAGCTGGTGTGCAGCTACCTCGCCCCCGATGACCGCGTCTTTTATGTCGGGCAGGGCGACAACGGGGAGGGCTGGTTCAGCGCCGTGTTTGACTTTTACCCGATTCTGGTGGACTATTCCGGCACCGTTACCACCGACCCCGACACCGGCGAGACGAAGATGATCGGCGGCGGCGGCGAGCTGGGTCTGCCCGAATTGCAGCCCGCCGAGGGTGTGAAAAACACCTATTACCACGGCTTTACGGCGCAGGAGCTGGACGACATCGTGCGCGGCAACGGCTGCACGGTGCTGTACATCCAGACGCTGGACGATATTTTTGTGCAGAGCTACGCCGATTTGTTTACCGACAAGCTGGCGGCGGCGCAGAGCGGCGAGACGCTTTTGTACCGCGTGACCGATGCGGGCTTTGCCCCGATGCCGATGGAGGTGAGCGCGCAGTGAAGGCTTTGAAAAACTGGTTCTCCCGCCGCGGCGCGCTGCCGCTGACGGCGTATCTGCTGGCGCTGGCCGTCTGGCTGGTGCTGGGCGCGGCGCACTTTGGCAGTGACGCCGCCGCCCGGGCGCAGGGCCGTCTGGCCGAGGAGACGATGGCCGTGACCGACTGGCAGCTGGTGGGCCTTGTGCAGGGCGCGGACGGCACACTGACGACACAGGACGGCGACCCGCAGATGATTTTGGAGGACGTGGGCAGCCGCGTGGTGCGCACGATTTCTTACACCGCCGAATTTGACGGTGAGGCGCGGGAAATGTGCTTGTACTACACGACAAAGGTCGGCGAGGATTACTCTGCGGACCGCCGGGTGTTCCCGCAGAGTCTGGGAAGCGGGCAGTACGTCTACACGCTGCCGCGCACGAGTCTGGCCGCGCTGCGGCTCGACCCCTGCAGCCCCGAGGAAAACAAGGCCGTGACGCTGACAATGAGCGACATCACGCTGAACGCCGCCGACACCCTGCCCGCCGTATGGCAGTATTTTGTGCCGACGTGGTATCAGGCGTTTTGTCTGGTGCTCTACCCCGCGCTGGCCGCCGCAGCGGTGAGCATGGTTGGGGCCGTGGCTGCGGAGAAAAAGCGAAAATAATTTTTGGGTCAGGCGGATGCTTCACGCAGGTGGAGCACCCGCCTTTTCATCTTTTTTGCGCTTT
>USJQ01000070.1 GCA_900554985.1 uncultured Collinsella sp.
AAGTGCTTGAGTCGCTGCGGCTAAAGAGCGGCTCCGTTGTCTGCGATTGCACCCTTGGCGGTGCCCGCCATTCGGTAAAGCTGGCCGCGCACGCGGGGGAGACGGGCCTTTTGCTCGGCGTCGACCAGGACGACATGGCCCTCGAGGCCGCTGGCGCCCGTCTGGACCGCGAGGTTCCCGGCGTTCCGCACCAGCTGCTGAAGGGCAACTTCGGCGACTTGGACGAGCTGCTTTGCTCGGCCGAGGTGCCCGGGGTCGATGGCTTCCTGTTCGATTTGGGCGTTTCGTCGCCGCAACTCGATATCCCTGGCAGGGGCTTTTCGTATAACGAGGACGCCCCATTGGACATGCGGATGGATCCGGGTAATAACACCTTAAACGCAGCTGAGGTCATCAACACCTATAACGAACACGACCTCGCCCGGATTCTACGCGTCTACGGCGAAGAGAAGTTCGCCTCGCAGATCGCGCGCGAGATCGTGCGCCGCCGCGAGCAAGAACCGATCGAAACCACCGGCCAATTTGTCGAGATCATCAAGGCAGGTATCCCGGCTGCCGCTCGTCGGCATGGCGGACACCCGGCCAAGAAAAGTTTCCAGGCCATTCGCATCGAGGTCAATCACGAGCTCGATGTGCTCGAACGAGGGCTTGATGCCGCCACCAGGTGGCTCAACCCGGGCGGACGTATCTGCGTCATCTCGTATCACTCGCTCGAGGACCGTATCGTAAAGAACCACTTTAAGGAGATGAGCCAGGGGTGCACGTGTCCGCCGGAGATTCCGGTGTGCGTGTGCGGCAACGTGCCGATACTCAAGGTCATCACCCGCAAACCCTTGGTTGCCCAGCCTGATGAGGTTGAGCGCAACCCTCGGGCGAGATCAGCCAAAATCCGCGTGGCGCAGCGTCTGTAGGCACGACCGCGCGATATTGGACCTCCCGCTCGCACCATAAACGAAGCTTAAACACACTACCAACGTACTCGGGATGGGAGGCGGCATATCATGGGCTACAACACTTCAAGCGCAGCACTCGCCTATGATATGAACGCCATGCCCGCCTATCGTGAGACGCCGCAGGCCCCCGTTGCTCCCCGTGAGCAGCGCACGCCGCGCTTTGATGTCTACACGGGCGCGGGCCGTCAGGCAAACCAGGCGGTAAGCCCGGTTTTCATGAGCGTTCTTAAAACGTTTTGCATCATTGCGGCCATCTTCATGACGATCGGCGTCGCCCGCGTGGCGCTCGCCGGCGTTACGGCCCAGGTGCTCAACAGCAACGCCGCGCTTACCAACACGCTCGAAAAGGCGACCGATGAGAGCTCCGACCTGGAGGTCATGCATTCGGTCTATGGCGCCGACACGCGTATTCGCGACCTTGCGGGCGCTTATGGCATGGTGGAGCCCAGCGAGAGCGTTACACTTGACTTTTCGCAGGATGCAGCCGCGGGCGCCAACGCGACCGCGACCGCTCAGTAGCAAGACGGTAGCTGAGTATGACAAATGACTATCGCCGCGGTTCCGATGGGGGCCGCGGTTCTGGACGTCCCTCGTCGCGGGGACGTTCTGGTTATCAAGGAACGGGTCGGCAATCTTACAACGCCGGGCAGTCCCGTGGCAACGACCCGGCGTCGCGACTTCGCGGCTCGGGCGGCCCTCAAGTGCATAACACCAGGTCGCGCAAGAGTTCGTCGACCGAATGGCTCACGGGCACGCCTCTGCCTCGCCGCAAAGCCGTCATGGGCTTCATTGGGCTTGGCTTGGGCTTGGGCGTCTTTCGCCTTGCCGACTATCAAATTGTCGAAGCCGATAAACTGCGCGAGCGTGCCGATGCGCGCCGCCTGCTTGCGCAGACCCTCTATGCCAAACGTGGCACCATCTACGACCGCAACGGTAACGTGCTGGCGTCGTCGGTCGAATGTCGCAACATCGCCGTGAACCCCCAGCTTGTCGAGGATGTTGACAAGACGGTGTCGGCGCTGGTCAAGGCAACTGGAATCGATAAAAAGACCTGCCGTAAGCTCGTTGAGTCCGATGGAACCTGGGTGTATATCAAGCGCCAGGTGGACGAAGACGACGCTGCGGCGCTGGAGAAGAAGAACCTGCCCGGCGTGCTTTTTGAGCAGGCCATGAAGCGCGTATATCCATACGGCAATCTGGCATCGCAGGTGCTGGGTGTAGTGAATGTAGACAACGACGGCTTGACGGGTCTCGAAAAGCAATACAACAAGCTTCTGACCGGCACGAACGGTTCTCTCGTACGCGAGCGCGCGAGGGACGGCAGCTATATCGCGGGCGGTGCCTATAAAAAGGTGGCTGCGGTCGACGGCGTTGATATCGTGACGACGCTCGACGTCAATATCCAGCGTGCGGCCGAGGATGCCCTGGCAGAGGCTGTCGAGAAGACAAAGGCCAAGAACGGCTCGGCGCTGGTCACCGATCCTACGACAGGCGAGATCTTGGCAGCCTGCTCGTATCCGACCTACGACCAGACCAATTTGGAAAACGCCAAGACCGAGGATATGAACCTGCGCCTGGTCACCGACGCCTACGAGCCCGGCTCGGTCTTTAAGACGCTCGTGGCGGGCGCCGGCTTCGACTTGGGCGTCGTGCGGTCGAGTACGTCGTTTGAGGTGCCGGCGAGCATCAAGGTGGGCGACGATACCGTCACCGATGCCGACAAGCGCGACTACGCCATGACCATGGATGTGCGCGAGATGATGCGCCGTTCGTCCAACGTGGGATTTGTCCTGGTGGGGCGCAAGATCGGTGCCGACGACTTTGCCGCCTATGTGGACAAGTGGGGCATCGGTCACAGCTCGGGTGTCGATTTTCCGGGCGAGAGTCTGGGCATCGTCAAGGAGCGTGACCAGTATGACGGCGCCACGCTGGGCTCGATGAGCTTTGGACAGGCGCTGTCTGTCTCGCCGATTGAGATCGCACGTGCCGTGGGCGGCATCGCCAACGGCGGCGTGATGATGACCCCGCACTTCTATAAGTCCAGCAAAGGCGACGAGAAGGACTGGGGCGAAGGCGAGCGCGCGATTTCGGAGGACGCCGCATCCCAGGTGACATCGTGCATGCAGACGGTCGTGTCGGAGGGAACGGGCGTTGGCGGCGCGGTTGACGGCTATGACGTGGCGGGTAAGACCGGTACGGCCGAACGTGCCGACGAGAACGGCGGCTACCTCAAGGAGAACTACATGTCGTCCTTTATGGGCTTTGCACCGGCACAATCGCCCAAGGTGCTGTGCTATATCACGCTCGACGGAACGCCGAGCGGCTCAGATGCCGCTGCGGTGCCGTTCCAGTCCATTATGGCCAACGCGCTCGACGTGCTAGGTATCCCGCACACGAAGTAGGGGGTTACAATCTTTGGGGCGTGGTTTGTTGTCCCATATGAGGGGTGTTCACATGCCCTGCACCACGCATGCGCGGCGCTGGGATACAATACGCCGATAGCATTATTTAGGTTTACAGGGGAGCTGCAATGATAGAGATCGCCGTCAACAACCTCGCGGCCGCAACAGGGGCCCGAACCGTGACGGGAGAAGTCGATCGGGTATGCCGCGGGTGCGTTATCGACTCGCGCCAGGTCGAGGAAGGGACGATTTTCGTCGCCTTTCCCGGTGAAAACGTCGACGGCAATGATTTTGCTTCCCGTGCCGTCCAGTCGGGTGCCGGCGCCGTCGTGATGACGCGTGAGCCCGAGGCCGAGCTGGTCTCGCTGGCGCAGGACAAGGGCTGTGCCATCTTGCTGACCGATGATCCCGAGGAGTTTCTGCTGCGTTTGGCGCACGTGTATCGCCTGGAGCTTGGCTGCCTGGTCGTTGGCATTACCGGTTCCATCGGCAAGACGACGACCAAGGACGTTCTCGCCGCTGTGCTCGCCAAGCGCTATCGTGTCTGGGCCACCAAGGGCAATTTCAATAACCTGATCGGCATGCCGCTCACGGTGCTTTCCGCTCCGGCCGATACCGAGGTCCTGGTGCTCGAGATGGGCATGAACCATTTCCACGAGATCGAGCGCCTGTCCCAGTCCGCCAATCCCAACCTTGCCATCGTGAGCAAGATCGGCACCTCTCATATCGGCATTTTGGGCAGCCGCGAGAACATCGCCCGCGCTAAAGCCGAGATTGTCCAGGGCATGTGCGCCGCCGGCGACTATTTGCCGCTGCTGGTTTTGGGCGGCGAGGACGATTTTACGCCGTTCATTCGCGATACGTTCGCCCAGCCTGCTGGTATCGACGTGATGCTGGCCGGTGTCTCTGACGATGATGAGGTCCGCGCCCGCGACGTTCGCGTTGATGACGAGGGCCGTCCGGTCTTTACGCTCGATTTTGGTCAGGGCGAGACAATCGATACCATGCTTGCCATCCCCGGCGTGCAGTCCGTTCCTAATGCCGTTAAGGCCGCCGCGGTTGCCTATCGCCTGGGCGTGACGCCCGAGCAGATCGATGCTGCCTTTAGGGGCCTCACGATCACCGGGCACCGCCAGGAGATCAAGCGCGCCAAGAGCGGTGCACGCATCATCGACGATTCCTATAACGCCAGCGCCGAATCGATGGCAGCCGGCCTCGATCTGCTGTGCTCGCTTTCGTGCACGGGGTCTCGCATGGCGATTCTGGGCGAGATGGGCGAGATGGGCGATGAGGCTCCTCGCATGCATGAGCTCGTGGGCGCCTATGCCGCCGCCAAGAAGCTCGACATGCTGGCGTGCGTGGGTGGTGAGCTGGCCCAGCTTATGGCCGATGCCGCGCGCATGATGGGCATGGACGAGGACCGCATCCAGGTGTTCTCCGATTATCAGCAGGTGCTCGACCGCATGGGCGGCGCGCTTGAAAAACATGATGTTGTACTGGTCAAGGGTTCCCGCTTTGTTGAGCTCGACCGCTTTGTGGAAGGTGTGTGCTAGCCCATGTTCGGCAATCCCTCGTATCCAACGTATCAGGCTTTTTTGGGGCTTGGCATCGCCGCAGCCATTGCGCTGCTGCTCATGCCGTGGTGGATCAAGCTGCTCAAGGTCGAGGGTATCGGCCAGCAGGTTCGTGCCGACGGCCCCAAGCGTCATTTGGTTAAGCAGGGAACGCCCACCATGGGTGGCGTTGTCATCCTCGTCGCGATCTCGCTGACCTGCCTGCTGATGGGCAAGCTCACCACCGAGCTCGTACTCGTGCTGCTCGCCACGCTGGCGACCGGCGTGCTGGGCCTGATCGACGACCTGACCTCCGTTACGCATGGGCGCTCGCTCGGTCTGACGCCCCATGCCAAGATGATCGGCCTAACCATTATCTGTGTCACCTTTACGGTACTTGCCGTCAACTGGTGCGGTGTCGCCCCCGAGATTCGTTTTCCCGGTGGGTTGACGATCGACCTTGGCGTGCTTTCGACCACCATCTGCGGCTATTCGTTCCCGTGGCTCTATATTGTCTTTTGCTGGCTGATGATTGCCGGTCTTTCTAATGCCGTGAACCTGACCGATGGCCTTGACGGTCTTGCTGGCGGCACCTCCATGATCGCCATGCTCGCCATGGCTGCCATGGCGTTTTTGCACGGAGACGTGAACCTGTCCATCTTCTGCACCGCGTGTGCCGGTGCCTGCTTGGGCTTTCTGTGGTTCAACTGCTATCCGGCGAGCATCTTTATGGGTGATACCGGCTCGCTTGCTCTGGGCGCCGCGTTTGCCTGTACGTCCATCATGACTAACACCGAGGTCGTCTCCCTCATCATCGGCGGCCTGTTTATCGTTGAGACCCTGTCGGTCATGATTCAGGTTGTCTACTTCCACTTTACGCACAAGCGCGTCTTCCTTATGGCGCCCATCCATCATCATTTCGAAAAGAAGGGTTGGGCCGAGACCAAGGTCGTCATCCGTTTTTGGATTATCGCTGCGGCATTTGGTGCCGTTGGCCTTGCTCTGTTCTTCCAGTTGGGATAGTGGTCTTTCATGCCTCTTGCTGATGTCTTTAGCCTGCTCGTTTTGGGTCAGGGCAAATCCGGTCTCGATGTCGCCCGCTGGGCGCTGGCACATCCAGAGCGCGTAAGCGCCGTTACCGTGTATGGCGGCGGCACCTCTGAGCCCAATGACGCCACGCGTGCGCTCGAGGCTGCTGGTGCGTCGTTTGTCTATGGGACGGAACAGGTCGAGGGCGCCTATGACGTATGCGTGACGTGCCCGGGCATCTCGGAGTTCTCGGGCT
>USJQ01000071.1 GCA_900554985.1 uncultured Collinsella sp.
GCTCCTGACGAAGCGTGGGGTCGACGGTTGCCGAAAGTGCAACGAGGATGCCGAGCTGGATCGCGGGACGCAGCAGGAAGGGCCCGATGCCCTGGAGCATCACGTCGACCAAAAGCTCGACGACGGTGAATGCAATAAGGATGTAGGACAGGCGGGCGGCGTTGCGGCGCTGGTTTTTGATAAGGTCCAGGCCAAAGATGATTAGGATGACGGCACTTGCCGCAGAGAGCATGATGCCGGCGACGATAAGGCCGACTGCGACGAGCGTGTTGTCGCCGAGCTTTTCGGTGGCGTTGCCGTTAACAAGTGCCGTGATGACCTGCCACATAAAGGCAGCGACCGACGGGAGCGTGCCCACGCCGGAAAGGATGCACAGGACGGCGTACACCTTAATGATGAGGGGAATCTTCTTGACCTCTGTGGCGCTGGGGACGCTGGGGTCGAGTTCGTTTCGATCCATACAGAACCTTTCTCGCTTTGTTGTAGGTTATAAGGATACGCCGCCGACCTGCCAAAAGACAGGACGAACGTCCCAATTGCAACTTTGTAATCCCCAACGGTGGACGCGGCGGCCATCTGGGGGGCGCGGGCGCTTGCACTGGACAGACCGATAAAATGTTTGGCAACAAAACTGATTATTAGCTCGGTGGGCTTTTAAAAAGCGCTGTTCATGCGCGGGAGTGCTTGTCTTGCCGTGCGTATAATAGGGCAGGTAACGCCAAATAACGAGGCTCTGAGGGGATGCCATGTCTCAAGAAACCATCCACGCGGCCGAGCGCGCCGCGGGACAGGTGAAGACCATGTCGACGTATGATCCGGACTCCGACCAGCTGCATGAGGAATGCGGCATTTTTGGTGTGTGGGCACCCGATCGCGATGTGGCTCGACTGACGTACTTTGGTCTGCGCGCGCTGCAGCATCGCGGCCAGGAATCGGCGGGAATCGCCGTGGGCGACGGCGGCACGGTTATGGTTCGCAAAGACCTGGGACTGCTCGATCGCGTGTTCTCCAACGCCGACCTGTCGACGCTCTCCGGCCAGCTGGCCGTGGGCCACGTGCGCTATGGCACCGCCGGCGCCAAGAGCTGGGAAGCCTCGCAGCCGCATCTTTCCACCATCAACAGCGTCATTATCGCGCTTGCTCACAACGGCACCCTCGTCAACACCGACGAGCTGCGCCGTCAGCTGATCGAGCTGGGCGTGCCGTTCCTCTCCAATTCGGATTCCGAGGTCGCGACCAAACTCATCGGCTACTTTACCCAGCGTACAGGCCATCTGCGCGAGGGCATTCGCAAGACCATGGAGCTCGTGCGCGGCGGCTACGCCATGACGCTCATCAATGAGCAGGCGCTCTACGCATTCCGCGATCCACACGGCATTCGCCCGCTCGTGCTGGGCAAGCTGGTGGACGAGGGTCTGGACCAGGCCGATGCCGCAGCCGTTTCGCAGCTGCCGTCGCAGGACGGCGCCGCAACGGTCGACTCCGCCGTCCGTGTCACGCGCGCCGGCGGCTGGGTCGTTGCTTCCGAGACCTGCGCACTCGACATCGTGGGTGCCGAGTATGTCCGTGACGTCCGTCCCGGCGAGATCTTGCGCATCAGCGCCGAGGGTCTGGTATCCGAGCAGGGCGTGCCTGCGGCCGAAGAGCCCGCCAACTGCATCTTTGAGCAGGTCTACTTTGCCCGCCCCGACTCCATCATGAACGGCAAGAGCGTCTATGCCTGCCGTTACGACATGGGTCGTCAGCTGGCACATGAGGAGCCTGTCGAGGCCGACCTGGTCATCGGCGTGCCCGACTCCGGCCTGCCGCCCGCGGAGGGGTATTCGCACGAGAGCGGTATTCCCTTTGGCGAGGGCCTTATCAAGAACCGCTACGTGGGCCGTACGTTTATCGAGCCTACGCAGGAGTTGCGTGCCATGGGCGTGCGTATGAAACTCAACCCGCTGCGCGACAACATCGAGGGCAAGCGCCTGGTCGTCATCGACGACTCCATCGTGCGCGGCACCACCATGGTGCAGCTCGTCAAGATGCTGCGCAACGCCGGCGCCAAGGAGATTCACATCCGCATCAACTCGCCCGAGGTCATTTGGCCGTGCTTCTACGGTATCGATACCGACGTGCAGTCGCAGCTTATCAGCGCCAACAAGACGGTCGACGAGATTTGCGAGTATATCGGCGCCGATTCGTTGGCCTTCCTTTCGGTCGAGGGCCTGCTTAAGGTCATGCCCAAGGGCGGCTACTGCGACGCGTGCTTTACCGGCCGCTATCCCGTGGCGATTCCCGAGAGCTTTGGCCGCGACAAGTTTATGGAGGGCTTTAAGCCCCGCAACCTGGACAAGCCGCTGTACTTTGACGACGACGCCGTGGTCGAGAAATACGACGACCGCAGCTGGGAAGAGGAGCACGGCGAGGCCTAAAACCTGCCATATGGGGCCAGGTATATTTTGGTAGGGTTTACCTGCTGTTTTGTTGATATGACGGCGGGTGCTGTTATGGCACACGCCGAAATGAACGCAATTATGAGCACCGTTTGGCGCCCGCGCGGCGCGACGGTAGTGGGAGAGGAAGGCTCAGATGAGCGACAGCAAGCATGTGACGTACGAGGACGCCGGCGTCGATACCGCCGAGGGCGGCCGCGCCGTCGACGCGATTAAGCAAATGGTCAAGGACACCAATCGCCCCGAGGTTATCGGCGGCATCGGTGGCTTTGGTGGCCTGTTCTCGGCCGCCGCGCTTAAGGATATGGAAGACCCGATCCTGATCAGCGGTACCGACGGCGTGGGCACCAAGCTCGTGCTCGCCCAGATCATGGACCGTCACGAGACGGTGGGCCAGGACCTGGTCGCTATGTGCGTCAACGATATTCTGGCTTCGGGCGCCGAGCCGCTGTTCTTCCTGGACTACGTTGCCATCGGTCACATCGAGGCCGAGCACATGGCAAAGATCATCAAGGGTGTGGCCGACGGCTGCAAGCTCGCGGGCTGCGCGCTCGTGGGCGGCGAGATGGCCGAGCACCCGGGCGTTATGGCTCCGGCCGACTACGACCTCGCCGGCTTTACCGTGGGCGTCGTCGATCGTCCCAAGATGCTCGACCCCGCGAACGTTCGCCCGGGCGATGTGATCCTGGGCCTGCCTTCCACCGGCGTGCACTCCAACGGCTACTCGCTCGTGCGCAAGGTCATCGGCGTCGACGGCATCAAGCCGGGCACGCCCGAGGCCGCCGCTAAGGCCGAGGAGCTGAGCCGTCCGCTCGAGGAGCTCGGCGGCGCTTCGCTGGCTGACGCCCTGCTGGCTCCCACGCGCATTTATGTGAAGCCGATTCTTGAGCTGCTGCGCGGCGGCGCCAACGTGCATGCTATCGCCCACATCACCGGCGGCGGTATTACCGAGAACCTCAACCGCGCGCTCGCCGACGACGTTGACGCCGTGGTCACCCGCAACGGCGCCGAGATGGGTTGGGACGTTCCGCCCGTTATTACTTACGTGTCGCGTCAGGCCGAGCTCGCGCCCAACGAGGCATGCAAGACCTTCAACATGGGCGTCGGCCTGTGCCTGATCGTCGCCCCCGAGGACGAGGCCGCCGTGACCGAGGCACTGGTCGCGCTGGGCGAGAAGCCGTTCCGCGTGGGCGAGTGCGTCGAGGGTTCCGGTAAGGTCGTGTACTCCGATGAGCGCTAACGAGCAGATGGCTGCCGCCGAGGGCCTGGGCTTTGTGCCCTATACCCGTCCGACCGGCACCGATACGGCCGAGCCGCTTAAGATTGGCGTGCTTATCAGCGGCTCGGGTACCAACCTGCAGGCGCTGATCGACCTAATCGCCGCCGGCAAGCTCAACGCCTCGATTGAGCTCGTGGTGTCGAGCCGTCCTTCGGCCAAGGGCCTACAGCGCGCCGAGCGTGCGGGCATCCAGACGCTCACGCTGTCCAAGGATGTCTATGCCGACCCCATCGCGGCTGACGAGATCATCGCGCATGAGCTGCTCGAACGTGGCTGCGAGTACGTGGTCATGGCCGGCTATATGCGCATGGTGCACACGCCGCTGCTGGCGGCGTTCCCCAATCGCGTGGTCAACCTGCATCCGGCGCTGCTGCCGAGCTTTACCGGTGCCCATGCGATTGACGATGCGTTTGCGCGTGGCGTCAAGGTGACCGGCGTGACCGTGCACTTTGCCAACGAGATTTACGACAACGGCCCCATCATCGCCCAGCGTGCGCTGGCTGTCGAGGAAGGCTGGGACGTCGACACGCTCGAGGAGCATATCCACGCGATTGAGCACGTGCTGTATCCTGAGGTCGTGCAGATGCTCGCCGACGGCCGCGTCCACGTGCTGGAGAGCGGCAAGGTCGCAATTGATCCGGCACGCTAGTCGTGTGTAAGAGGGCTCATTGAGCGTTCTTTGGGACGTAAGCGATCTAGAAAATCTGATAGGGCCCTGTCCGTGCGCGGGCGGGGCCCTTTTGTGTGGTCTGCTCTGTTTGCTATACTGCTAGCAAGTAGAGAGGAGCCGCTATGGGTACAGCAACGGTGCAGCTCAACACACGAATCGACCCTATGCTCAAGGCCGGTGGCGATGCGGTCCTGACTCGTAATGGACTGGGGCCGAGTGACGCCATTCGTGCGCTTTGGACCTATCTTGCCGAGCATCAAACGTTGCCGGGATTTATGGTGACGGATAAGTGCGAGACGCCCCGTGCGAAGAGTCTTGCCGAACAGGGGTGTGGTCTGGCTTTTTCCTCATTGGGGTTGAGCTTCTCAGATTTTGCGCCAGGCGAATCATCGGCGGACAACTGGGATGCCGTACGCGATGATATGTATGACGCGATGATTGCCGACATAGAGGCGAATTGCCGATGATTGAGGCAAAGCGGCTCTTGGTGGACACGAATGTTTGGCTTGATTACTACCTGCAAGAGGGCGCATTCGACAACGTGAGAAGATTGGTTGAACTGGCCGAAGCGGGAAAGATCGACCTTCTGTACGCGCCAACGACGGCAAAGGACGTGTTCTATATCTTGCCTCGGCGTCTAGCTCGACGGAATGTGAATGGGATTAACGCTTCGTTCGGTCCGGCTGCATGGGCATGCGTCGAGCATATGATGCAGGTGGCAACGGCTTCCCCGCTTTCGATGGCGGAGTGCGAGATGGCGCGCATGCTTGGCAAGCGCATGCCGGACCTCGAGGACAATCTCATTATCGCCTCGGGCGATACGGCGGATGTTGACTACGTAGTCACGAGCGACCGACGCATGTTGGAGACGATGCCCGAGGTATGCTTGACGCCCGCGCGCGCACTCGAGCTCATCGGGATCCTCGGCTAACCTTGCACACCCCGTTTCGCTATCATATTGAGCATTGTGGCCCTCATGCAACTTTGGAGGACGGTATGGCGGATAACGAAGCACTGTTTACGCCTGAGCTGGTGTTTTTTGATTGGGAGTGCGCGACGCCCGCTGAGGTGTTTGCGCGACTCGAAGGCGAACTTGCCTCACGCGGCTACATTGCCGACGGTTGGCTCGACGCCGTTCGCACGCGCGAGGATGCCTATCCCACGGGTCTTGCCATGCCGGCGGTAAACATTGCCATTCCGCATACCGATCCGGGGTTTGTGGCCAAGCCCTATATCGCGGTGGTGAAGCCCGCCGCGCCCGTGATATTTAACGCTATGGCTGGCATGGGCGCTCCGGTGCCGGCGCAGATCGTCATCAACCTGGGCATTGCCGAGCCGGGCGGCCAGGTCGAGGCCCTGCAGGCGCTCATGAATATCTTTATGGACGCCGATGCCGCAGCCGACGTGCTCGGCCAGACCACGCCCCAGGGCATGGTCGACGCCATCCGCCGTCACTTCTAAGGTGCCGGCTGCCAGAGCTGTCCCCTTTGCACCAAAATGGTGCAGATTAACCTGTCCCCAATGCACCAAGCGTGCCGCGGGGGCTGCGTTGTGACACAATGGCGTTTGTTCGATTCGTTATGCGAAAGGCCAACTATGGCAAATAAGAAAAAGAACCCCGCACCCGAGCCGACGCCCGAGCAGCAGGCTCGCGCCGCCTCCAGCTCTCGCAAGAAGCAGCGCAAGACCCGCGTGTCCAAGACCGTCAAGATCGTTCTGGTGGTCATCGGCGTGCTGGCAATGCTGCTTTCCGTCTCGGCCATGGCGTGCTCCGGCCTGATGTCGCAGGCGGAGGATACCT
>USJQ01000072.1 GCA_900554985.1 uncultured Collinsella sp.
AGGACGTCCAGGACTGCCTGGTGCTGGTGACCAACTGCTTCTCCACCCAGACGTCCTACGAGAACCAGACCAAGAAGGCCATCAACAACCGGTTTATCCAGCAGGCCATGACGGCCTTCTTTAAGGAGCGCCTCTCGACCTACTTGATCGAGAACAAAGACGCCGCCAATAAGATCATGGAGCAGGTGCTCATCAACAAGCGATCGCGCGAGAATGCCGAGAAGACACGCCAGAGTATCAAAACCAACCTGCAGCAGAAGACCGACATGGCCAAGCGCGTGCAGAAGTTCATCGACTGCTGTTTTAATGATACGGCGACCACCGAGATCTACACCGTAGAGGGCGACTCGGCAGCAGGCGCCATTCGCACCTCGCGCGATGCCGAGTTCCAGGGTGTCATGCCCGTCCGAGGCAAAATCCTCAACTGCCTGAAGGAGGATTATCCGCGCATCTTTAAGTCCGACATCATCATGGACCTTATGCGCGTGCTGGGCTGCGGTGTGGAGATCAAGGACAAGCGCATCAAGAACCTTGGCGCCTTCGACCTGGACAACCTCAACTGGAACAAAGTCATCATCTGTACGGATGCCGACGTCGACGGTTATCACATTCGCACGCTCGTGCTCACCATGCTCTATCGACTGGTGCCCACGCTTATCGACGAGGGCTACGTTTATATCGCCGAGTCGCCGCTCTACGAGATCAACTGCAAAGAGAAGACCTATTTTGCCTACACCGAGCTCGAGAAGAACGGCATCCTTAAGGAGATCGGCGACCAGAAGTGCTCGATCAACCGCTCCAAGGGTCTTGGTGAGAACGATCCGGACATGATGTGGCTCACCACTATGAACCCCGAGACGCGCCGCCTGATCAAGGTGGAGCCCGAGGACGTCACCAAGATGGAAACCATGTTCAACCTGTTGCTGGGCAACGACGAGGCGGGCCGTAAGCGCCATATCTCCGAGCACGGCAAGGAATACCTGGACCAGCTGGACCTGCAATAGCAGCAAATCGATAACGACGGACCATAAGAAGTTCAAGAGGAAATCGTGGCAAAGAAGAAGACGAAGAACCAGCCAAAGAAAAAGCAGGTCAACGCCGAGAACGTCATCGGCCTGCACTCCGAGGTCACCGACCAGCCGATCACGCAGACGCTCGAGGTCAACTATATGCCCTACGCGATGAGCGTCAACGTGTCGCGTGCGTTCCCCGAAATCGACGGCTTTAAGCCCTCGCACCGCAAGCTGCTGTACACGATGTATAAGATGGGCTTGCTCAAGGGCGAGCGCCAGAAGAGCGCCAACATCGTGGGCCAGACCATGAAGCTCAACCCGCACGGCGATGCCGCGATCTACGAGACGATGGTGCGCTTGGCCACCGGCAACGAAGCACTGCTTGCCCCCTTCGTGGAGTCGAAGGGCAACTTTGGCAAGTACTATTCGGGCGACCTGAGCTACGCCGCCTCGCGTTACACCGAGGCCAAGCTCTCCCCCATCAGCGCCGAGATCTTCAAGGACATCGACAAGGACCCGGTCGACTTTGTTGACAGCTACGACGGCGCCATGAAGGAGCCGCGCCTGCTGCCCACCACGTTCCCCAACATCCTCGTCTCGGCCAACAAGGGCATCGGCGTCGCCATGGCATCCGACATCTGCGGCTTCAACCTCAACGAGGTCTGCACCGCCACGATGCACTACTTGCAGGACCCCGACTGCGACCTGCTCGAGTACATGCCCATGCCCGACTTCTCGACCGGCGGCGAGATTATCTACCGCCGCGAGGAGATGGAGAAGATCATCGAGACCGGCCTGGGCAGCTTCCAGATTCGTTCCCGCTGGCGCTGGATTCCCGAAGAGCGCATCATCGAGGTCTACGAGATCCCCTACACCACCAAGACCGATGTCATCATTGAGCGCATCGTCAAACTCTCCAAGGAGGGCAAGGTCAAGGAGATCGCAGACATTCGCGACGAGACCGACCTTTCGGGTCTGCGCATCGCTATCGACCTTAAGCGCGGCGTCGACCCCGACAAACTCATGGCTAAGCTCTATCGCTCGACCACGTTGCAGGATTCGTTCTCGTGCAACTTTAACGTGCTGGTCGATGGTTACCCTCGCGTTATGGGTGTGCGCCAGATTCTGCACGAGTGGGTCAAGTGGCGTATTGAGTCCACGCGTCGCCGCATCAACTTTGACCTGGGCAAAAAGTCCGAGCGCCTGCACCTGCTGCACGGCCTTGAGGCGATCCTGCTCGACATCGACTAGGCGATTGCCATCATCCGCGGCACCAAGCTCGAGGCCGAGGTCGTGCCCAACCTTATGAAGGGTTTCGACATCGACGAGACCCAGGCAGAGTTTGTCGCCGAGCTCAAGCTCCGCAACATCAACGAGGAGTACATCCTCAACCGCACCAAGGACATTGCCAAGCTCGAGGGCGAGATTGCCGAGCTTGAGGAGATCCTCTCCAGCGAGGAGAACATCAAGAAGGTCATCAGCGACGAGCTGGCCGCAGTCAACAAGAAGTACGTGATGCCGCGCCGCACGGGCAGGATTGAGCCCCATGAGGTTATCGAGGTAAGCCTGGAGCCCGAGGTCGAGGAGTACCCGGTCACCATCATGCTCTCGCGCGATGGCTACCTTAAGAAGATGACGGACCGCGTGCTCAAGAAGGCGACCACGCTCAAGTACAAGGACGGCGACAAACCCTTTATCGAGTTCCCGTCCTCCAACACGCACGAGCTGCTCGTGTTTCCCAACAAGAGCCAGGTGTACAAGTGCAAGGTTGCAGCGTTTGAGGACACCAAGTCGGCCCAGCTGGGCTCGTACCTGCCGACCGATCTTGAGATGGAACCCGACGAGAGTGTCATCTGGGTCATCGACCCCGAGGACTACAAAGCCGACGTGCTATTCGTCTTTGAGAACGGCCGCGTGGTGCGCGTCGCGCTTTCTGGATACGTCACCAAGACCAACCGCAAGCGCCTCAAGAACGCCATCTACGGTGGCAGCAAGCTGCTGTATGCCCAGGTGCTCAAGGAAGATCGCGACATCGCGCTGGTCTCGAGCGACTATCGTTTGATGAACTTCAACACGTCACTGCTCAAGACCAAGACGACCACCAACACGCAGGGCGTCCAGGCTTTCACGGCCAAAAAGGGCCGCTCGGTCACCACCGTCGGCACGACCGAGGAGATTCTTGGCGCCGGCGTCTCGGCCGAGAAGTTCACCGCGCAGAGCCTGCCCTCCGCCGGTGCCCTCATGAAGGAAAACGACATGCCGAGTTTGTTTGACTAGGACGACGGCAACGAGATCGTTAGATACTTCGCAAAGCGACGAGGCCCGGAACGCAACGGCATTGCGCCCGGGACTCGTCGTTTTTCTTCTCAACTATTTTTTAACGCAGATAAATTGATTTCTGCTTATTTTTCTGCGTAAAAAATGTCAGCGTCACTGCTTCGATGCCCTTTGGTCAGTCGTTAGCAAAACTTGCAAAAGTTATCAAAACTTGCAAAAATTAGCAAAACTTGCAAAGGAGCTACTATGGAGTACAGCAAGAACCCCTTTACCCCAACATTTGGAAGCGTCCCTCCCTTTCTAGCGGGTCGCGAGCATATTCTGCGTGACATCAACCGTGGCTTTATCAATGGCCCGGGAGATCCCAACCTGTCGACCATTTTTACTGGCGCAAGGGGAACGGGCAAGACGGCGCTTCTCTCGCTCCTTTCAGAAACGGCGCTTGAACACGACTGGATCGCAGCAAATGTCTCCGCCATGCCAGGCATGCTCGAAGATATTATCGAGCGAACCAAAGAAGCCGCAGATAGCTACCTCTCACAGCCTCACGCGCGCATAAACGGTGTTCAAATTGGCCCAGTGGGCATCGATTGGACATATGCTCAAGAGGCTCAGGGCAACTGGCGCACGCGCATGAATGGCATCTTTAAGCAACTCGAAAAACATGACATCGGACTTCTCATCACCATCGATGAAGTCACCGTCGATCTCGAAGAAATGCTTCAATTTGCCTCTGTTTACCAGCACTTTGTACGCGAAGGTAAAAAAGTTGCCCTACTCATGGCAGGACTGCCCTACAAAGTATCGGCGTTGCTGCGTAACGATTCCGTCTCGTTCCTCAGGCGTTCCCAATATCATCAGTTGGGACGAATCACTGACGTTGAAATTGCAAACGCATTCCGCAAAACCGTTGAGGCCGGAGGCCGCTCAATCACGCCAGAAGCGCTCGAGGATGCCGTGAAGGCCGTCGACGGATTTCCCTATATGATGCAGCTCGTCGGATATCGCACATGGGATGTTTCGGAGAACTCGCCCAAAATCAGTGCACCTGATGTACAGCAGGGTTCTCTGCTTGCCCGCATGGAGCTGCGCGATCGAATTCTCGAAACGACCTATCAGGAGCTTTCCGATAAAGACATTGAGTTTTTGCTCGCGATGCTGCCCGATTCTGGCCCCAGCAGGGTCTCGGAGATAGCCAAACGCATGGGCGTCGCCAGCAACTACGCAAGCCAATACAAACGCCGCCTCCTCGAGGACGGCGTTATCGGGGAACGTGGACGTGGCCTCGTCGGCTTCGACATCCCCGCGGTCAGGGAATTCTTGAACGAGAAGGCGTTTTAGCACACCGGAATTGTCCGCGGGAGCATCGTTGCATGGCAATCAGCAATCCTCTTGGTAAGGGCAGCAAGCATTTCCGCTTGTGCTGATTGCCATGCGCTCCTCTTGTCCTTAGGCGAGCTTGCGGGCGAGCTCGCGCACCTCTTCCAACTTGGGCGAGGAGGCCATGCTATCGCGCTCGGTCATACCGCTGATGGTGACAATGCCTTGGTCCTCCCACTTGCAGTACGCGCAGGTTGCCTTGTACATGGCGATTGCCGCATCATAGACGCCTTCGCTGTGGCTATCGAGCAAAAGGGCCGTCTTGGTGAACGGGAAACCCGTGGCACCGAAGGCGTACAGGCGGTCGATGGCGGTCTTTTCCTGCGCAGTGATATCAAACCAGTAGATAGGCGAAGCGAAGACAACCATGTCGGTGTCTTTCAGCGACTCAATCACGTTGGCCATGTCATCCTTCTGCACGCAGACGCCCTCATGGGCGAAGCAGTACTGGCATCCCAAGCAGCCGGCGATCTTCTTGCTGGCAACGCGGATGACCTCGACCGTATGGCCGCCCTCACGCGCGGTCTCGGCAAACGCCTCGACCATGGTATCGGTATTAGCGCCCTTACGCGGGCTGCCGCTCAATACAACGATATTCATAGAAATCTCCCTCCTTCATGCCGCAGGCGCACGATGATTCGGGACAGGTTTTCGTTAGCACCCTCGTAACGGTTCTCCGCCCCCCAAGCGATGTGTCCGCTACGAAACAATCGTCTTGTAATAAGCGCCGAAGTCTGCCAGCGAGTCCATGATGGGCATCATCTGGCGGCCGAGCTCGGTAAGGCCATACTCAACGCGGGGAGGATTCTCGCCATAGTCATGGCGAAAGACCAGCCCATCATCCTCCATCTGCCGCAGGCTGTCGGTAAGCACCTTCTGAGAAATCCCCTCCAGGTTGCGGCGCAACTCGTTGAAACGCCAAGGGCGTACGCGTAAGTTACGAATAATGAGCAGTTTCCACTTGCCGCCAATGAGCGCTACTGCCGTTGCGACCGGACACTCCGGAAGCTCCTCTTTCGCCATCATGGGAGACCCAACCTCCTTGACCATACCGGTTTCACAAAAAGGCACGCAGTTACAAATATGTGCGTACTCGTATTTGCATGTGCTTTCGCGTTGAATATATCTCACGCAGGAGATGCCTGCAAGGTAAATCAACCCCAAGAGAGGAACCATTATGGCTAATTATGCAAAGACCCACATCGGCAATGAGAGCCGCGTTGAGCTGCACGAGGTGCTCGGGCTTGTCCATCGCGATCGGCACCTGGTGTGCGCGGAAGGAGCCCTCCACCTGCTTGCCGTCCACTTCCTTCGGGCCGGTCCAGCCCTTCGGTGCGCCGAACACGATCATCGGCCAGTAGGGACGCGCGGTGTCGTTTGCGGTGCGCGCGTGCTGCTGGATGGCGCGGATCTCCTCGATG
>USJQ01000073.1 GCA_900554985.1 uncultured Collinsella sp.
TCGATAGACGGGCGCAGATCGAAGATATCGTCACCAGCGCAAGCCCAGCGCGCGACAAACTCGAGCTCTTCCGCAATCTCTTTACTGGTCGCAAAGATGTCTACGCTCATGGGTACCGCAGAAAAGACGGAGGAATTGGCTATACGCCCGCCTGCGCAAATGAGTGGAAGTCAGGCATTTGCCCCAAAGCAAGCCACCAGAGAGTCAAATGCACGGAATGCAGCAGCCGCGTCTTCCCCGAGTTGAGCGATGCCGCGATCATCGCCCATTTCAGAGGCAATGACGATAGGCTTCGAGACGTTATAGGCCAATATGTGCTCGATAAAGACAGTAACACGAAAGTCCTGGTCATCGATTTTGACGGAGCCGATTGGAAAGAAGCGACGAAAGCCATTCGACATGTCGCAAAAAGCCACGGAATCGATGTCGCAGTTGAGCGAGCGACGGCGCACATGTCTGGTTTTTCTTCCTAGAGCTCGTCAGCGCAAAGACCGCACGAGATTTTGGAAGCAGCCTTATCACCGAAGCGGCGATACTGAACAAGACAATCACCTTCAAAGCATTTGACCGAATGCTGCCCGCGCAGTCCACCATTCCTGAGGGCGGCTTTGGAAATCTCATAGCGCTGCCTTTTCAAGGAAAAGCGCAGCGAAAAGGGAACAGCGTATTTGTTGACGAGCAATTTGAGCCCTTTCCCGATCAATGGCTTTACCTTTCGCAAATCCAGTTAATCCCGCGCGTGACGGTGCAAAATCTGATCGAGAGCATCGAAAATAGGTCACATGGAATAGCAGCTGTTGCGGCGGCAAGCGGCTTCCGCTCACACCGCGGGACTTCCCGTCATCGCTGTCCGTCACGCAGACCGATATGCTCTATATCCCCGAAAAATCTCTGAGTCCCGCAGCTCAAATGGAAGTCCGCAGGCTTGCAACATTTGCCAACCCAGAATTCTTCCGCGCACAATCTATGCATCAATCGGTATTCGGCAAACCGCGGTTCATAGACCTCAGCGAACTTAGAGATGGCTACGTCGCGATTCCCAGAGGCTGCAAGGTTCAACTTGAGCGGCTGCTTCAAGAAGCCGGCGTTTCTGCCCACTATTCAGACAAACGCAAGTCGAGCCATCCAATTGCGATGGCATTTAAAGGGACTCTTCGCCCTGAACAGCAAATTGTCGCTGAACAGATGCTCAGCTATGAAGACGGGATCATGTCCGCACCGACGGGGTTCGGCAAAACCGTCATCGGAGCTTATCTTATTGCTGCCATTGGTCTTCCAACGCTCGTCATCGTTCCTAAAACTGCGCTCATTGCCCAATGGAAATCCCAACTCGAACGATTTCTCGACATCACGGACAACAGAGAGCCCGTCCGAACCCCAAAGGGACGAATCAGCAAAAGACAGCCTCCGCTCATTGGGCAAATCGGAGGAGGCAAGACCGCCATAAGCCGTCTCATCGACATTGCTTCATTCCAGTCGCTATCCGGCAAGGATCCCCAAACCGGCGAGTCATTAGCCAAGGAGTTCGTTCGCGATTACAGTCTCATCATCTGTGACGAATGCCACCATGCGGCCGCGCCACAGCTTGAGCTTGTCCTCAAGTCCGCTCCTGCCAAATATGTATATGGCCTTTCCGCAACGCCCGAGCGTTCGGACGGACTCACGCGGGCACTCTCGATGCTCTGCGGCCCGGTTCGCTATGTCGTCGATCCAAAAACGCAAGCAATCCAACAGGGGATTCAGCGCATTGTTAGACCGCGTTTCACCGGAATTCGATTACCCACCTACGGACCAGGAGCATCCTTTAACCAAATTCTCGATCTCCTGTGTGTACACGCCACGAGAAACGAAGCAATTATCGAGGACGCCCTCGAGGCCGCATCAAACGGCCGGCATCCGCTTGTGCTATCTAAAAGAAAAAAGCATGCCGAAGAGCTATGCAGGCTACTTCAAAGCCGTGGACACGAACCCATACTCTTAACCGGAGAAATCGACGCCAAAGAAAGAAAAGCAATACTGAAGAGTCTTCCCAGCTTTGAGCATGATCATCGAATCATCGTCGCAACTGAAAGTCTTCTGGGCGAGGGCTTCGACCTGTCTTACCTTGACACTTTGCTCATTGCCACTCCAATATCTTGGGACGGCAGCATAACGCAGCAGGCAGGTAGGCTACACAGAAGCCACGAGGGCAAACAGCGGGTTGAGATATTCGACTATGTTGACCTGTCGATACCCATGTTCGCGCGCATGTACCAAAAGAGGCTCAAGACCTACGCCAAGCTGGGGTATGAAGTCTTTGCGGCAAACGACAACAGACAGGACGATCGAAACATCCTCGTTAGGTCGGCAAGAGCCGTGGAGGCTTTAGTGAATGACATCGAGAACGCATCGAAAAGCATTTTTATTGCCGCACCCTACGCGTCCGCCGCATGCCTTGAAAAGCTCGCCGCTGCACTCGCGGATGCCGCTACCCGTGGAATTGCCCTTGAGATTTCTATTGCTTCAACTCCACGCGATGACGTGAAAGCGATTTTTGCCGAGATGAACGTCAACTATCTCATCAAAGCCGAAGGACGCCTGTGCGCATCAGTGATTGACGAGGAAACTGTCTGGTACGGAGCTATTCCGTTGCTGGCTTTCCCAAAGAAAGAAGACTGCAGCATTCGTTTCAAAAGCAGCGAAGTCGCAGCCGAGCTTTTGAGCGAAATTCAGCGAAAAGTGGAACCGGAGGCCGCGGCGACGAACGGGGTACCCCCAGCAGTTGCGGTGAAATAGGGACTGTTTTTGACTTATTAGCCGTCAATCAATCCCTATTCCACCGCAACTTAGAAATCGGCAATCAGCCCTGCGGGCCCTGGAACAGCTCCTCATGCGAGCCCATTCTGACCAGCCGGATCACAGGATTAGTCTTATGCGGTAAGTAGAGAACGACCACGTCGACCAAGCCATCGGATAGGTGGAAATCGATGTGGCCGTTGTAGTTTCCGCCCGGGTTTGAAAGCTCATGGGCGCCATATTCCGCGGGAAGCGAGCCGTGAGCTGCAAGCTCTGCGACTGCCGCCTTAAACTCACTCTTTAGCTGCGGATGCATGCGCATCGTTCGTTTGTAGTCCGCCCTAAATTGAGCCTCGACTTTAATCTCGAACATCGCTATTCCTCATCGAGGAATGACATAAGCTCATCAGCGTTGTTGAATGACGGGCTATCGTCCGGCAAAATCCCCAACTCATGAGCCTCGGCGATCACCATGGCACGCCTCGTCGCCTCGTTGGGCACCTCCGCCCTTCCTACAATCTCAAAAGGAATCTTTCGCTGATTTACAAGCTGCCGAACGGCAAGATTGAGATAGGAATTGAGGCTGAGGCCGACCGAATCCAAGAACTCAGTCGCCTGTTCCTTGAGCCCCTCTTCGATGCGAACCGTCGTAGGCTTAACCGTTGCAGTAGACATACGCGACCTCCTCGCCTCGTCTTTTGCATCAGTATACCCCGTTTTGATGGCATACTGATGTTAAATAGCATCAGTATGCCGTTCACATTACTATAACAACAGTCACAGCGCCCTACATCAGCCCGCTCAGGGCGATGTCGACGGCTTCGTTGAGGTCGTCGGTGATGTGCACCAGCTCCGGATCGAGCGGGCTGATCATACCGGCGTCCATCACCGGGCCGTTAAGCCAGTCGAATAGGCCCTGCCAGTACTCGCTGCCTACCAGTACAAGCGGCATGCGCTTGACCTTATGCGTCTGCACCAGCGTGAGCACCTCGAACATCTCGTCGAGCGTGCCAAACCCGCCGGGAAACACAATAGCGCCCGAACTGTATTTGACGAACATGGTCTTGCGCACAAAGAAGTAGCGGAAGTCCATACCGAGGTTCACGTATTTGTTGAGCCCCTGCTCGTGCGGCAGTTCAATGCCCAAACCAACTGACTTGCCGTTGACGCTCGCCGCCCCCTTGTTGGCCGCTTCCATGATGCCGGGGCCGCCACCGGTGATAACCGCCACGCCGCGCTGGGCAATCTTACGGCCGACCATGCGCGCCGCCTTGTAGGCCGGGTCCGTCTTGGGCGTGCGGGCACTACCGAAGATGGTCACCGCAGGCCCTAACTCGGCAAGTGCGCCAAAGCCATCGACAAACTCGGCCTGGATGCGCAGCACGCGCCACGGATCGGCATGCAGCCAGTCGGTCGACTCCTCGGGCGCCAGCAGGTTGGCGTAGGTGTTGTCCTTAGGAATCATGGGGCCGCGCATGACCACGGGACCACGGCGGTACGTCTCGTCGTAGGCAAGCTCGCCCTCGACATTCTCGTTCTTAATCATGGGTGCTCCTATCGAGAAAAAGAAAAACGGGCGGGGTCGACGCCATGCGCCAAACACCCGCCCGAACATCAACTATTCGGTATGGTACCCACGATGCATCAAGCACTTGCAAGGCATCGGTCAGCGGTCGCGCAGACGGTGTTAGCAAACGTGATGACCGGCCAGCGCTCGCCCCTTGCCGTTGCCCACGCTCCGCAAGCGCCCGCGCCGCTCTTAGTAGTCCACCGCCGCAGGACTGTTCATCCAGTCGCTCACGAACGCACCGTAACGGCCCTCGATAATGGCCTGGCGGGCACGCTGCATAAGGTTGAGCAGGTAGTAGATGTTGTGCATCGACAGCAGAATACCGCCGAGCATCTCCTTCTGCGTGACCATGTGACGGATGAGCGCGCGGCTGTAGCCGCCCGTGCACACCGGGCAGGTGCAGGTGGGGTCGATGGGGCCGTCGTCGTGCGCAAAGCGCGCGTTGCGGAAGTTAAGGCGACCTTCACTGGAGAACGCCGTACCCATGCGGCCGGTGCGCGTCGGCAGCACGCAGTCGAACATGTCGATGCCCACGCCAACGCCGCGCACGAGCGTGGTAGGGTTGCCGACGCCCATGAGGTAGCGCGGCTTGTGCTTAGGCATGTACTCGGAAACCAGCGGTGCCAGAGTCTCGAACATGGTCTCGTGGTCCTCGCCCACCGAGTAGCCGCCGATGCCGTAGCCGGGGAAGTCGCCGCACTCCTCCAGGTGGCGCAGCGATCGAAGGCGCAGGTCCAGATGCATGCCGCCCTGGACGATGCCAAAGAGTGCCTGGTCATCGCGGGTGTGAGCCTTGTAGCAGCGCTCGGCCCACATGCTTGACAGCTCCACGGCGCGCTCGACGTAGGCGCGCGTGGCAGGATAGCCGGGGCACTGATCGAGCTGCATGCAGATGTCGGAGCCGAGCTTCATGGCGATTTCCATGTTGTCCTCGGGCGTCCAGAACACGTGGCGGCCGTCGTAGTCGTTGACGATAAAGCGCACGCCCTCGTCAGTGAGCTTGACGGCGTCGTTGTGGCTGAAGACCTGGAAACCGCCCGAATCGGTGAGGATGGGGCCGTGCCAGTTCATAAACTTGTGCAGTCCGCCCAGCTCGGCGATGGTGTCCTCGCCGGGACGCATGGACAGGTGGTAGGTATTGGCAAGCACGATCTGGGCGCCGAGCTGCTTGACGGTCTCGGTAGGAATACCCTTGACGTTTGCCTTGGTGCCCACGGGCATAAAGATCGGCGTCTCGATGTCGCCGTGCGGGGTGTGCAGCACGCCAGCGCGCGCGTGCGTCGTCGGGTCCTCGGCGATCAGGTCGAATTTAAAAAGGCTCTGGTCCATAAACTGGAACTCCTTGGTTGCGGTTCATACGCAAACCATTATACGGGCAACCCGCAAGGAGCACCGACTCGACAGAAACTGATGCATTAAACGACTAGTCGTCGGGGACAATCTTCAGCGCCATCTTGCAAAGAAGTGTCCCAATCTGCCGGCACTTAGGGACCGTCCCCAGGTGCCGGCAAGAGCGTCCCTTTCGACTAGTCATTTAAGAACGTCCCCAACGACTACATCTGGGATTATTTCCAACGGCCAAGGCAACGCCAATGCTCTGACAACGTCAGCGAGCGGTCGCCGGGGCGAACAAATTTGCCTGAA
>USJQ01000074.1 GCA_900554985.1 uncultured Collinsella sp.
TCCATCCTTCTTCTGCCCGAACAATACCAGCCCGAACAGCGCGGCGGCCACAGGCTCAAAGGTGGCGGCAATGGACGCACGACTGGCGGGGATAGTTTTCAGCGCGGCAGTGTACAGCCACTGCGCCGCCAAAGAGCACACCAGCCCCAACCCAAGGTTGGCGGCCAGCGCACCGGGCGTTGTCAGGATATAGGCAACCCCCGGCAGCTCACCTGCGGCGGCGGTAAACACAAGGCTTGCCACTGCACTGAAGAGGAACATGTAAAACAAATTTGTCATCGGGCTGTACTTTTTCAGCTTGGTGGCCAGCAGAATATTCTGCAGCGTGTAGCACAGCGCGGCACCAAGGCCGTAGGCCACACCGCCCGCATCCAGCGTTACGCCGCCTGCCACGCCGCTGACTAACGCACAGCCCAGCAGGCTGAGCACAAGGCACAGCCCCTTGCCGGGGGTGAACTTTTCATGCAGGAACACGACGCTGAACAGCATGACAAGGGACGGCATAAGGTAGATGAGCACGGCAGCCGTGCCCATACCCACAAGCTGGATGGAGTAGGTGTAGAACAGGCCGAACATAAACAGCCCCAGTGCGCCTGCCGGGACGAACCAGACAAGGTCCCGCAGGTCGATCTTCAGCGCGGCGGGAGTTTTCGCTGCAAGCCAGATGCCTGTCAGAATGGCCATCGAAGCCATACGCACGAGGGTCATTTGGGTGCCGTTGACGCCGTAGGCCGTCAGGATATTGATAAAGATGCCGTTTGCGCCCCAGCAGGCCGCTGCCAGCAGCACCATCAGCACTGCTGCTGTTTCCTTTTGTGTCATAGTCCGTACTCCATTGTAATCGGATATTTTGCTTTTGTCAAAAAGCTCCCTTAGCCAAGGTCCTCGCCGTTAGAGGCGGTAACCTTCTTGTACCAGTAGTAGCTGTCCTTCAGGCTGCGCTTGCCGGTGCCGTTGAACTGGTTGTCGTAATCGACATAGATGAAGCCATAGCGCTTCTCGATCTCGCTGGAGGAGCAGGAGATGATGTCGATGGGGCCCCACGGATAGTAACCGCGCACATCAACGCCGTCCTTGACCGACTCGACAACCTGCTCAACATGCTTGCGCAGATAATCAATGCGGTATGGGTCGTGAATGGAGCCATCGGCCTCGACCTTATCGTAGGCGCCAAAGCCGTTCTCGGTGATGTAGAGGGGCTTCTGGTAGCGGTCCCAGTACTCGTTCAGCGCAATGCGCAGGCCGAGGGGGTCAATGCTCCAGCCCCAGTCGCTGG
Source organism: uncultured Collinsella sp. (assembly GCA_900554985.1). GTDB lineage: Bacteria > Actinomycetota > Coriobacteriia > Coriobacteriales > Coriobacteriaceae > Collinsella. The sequence goes on from USJQ01000074.1 coordinate 1,277, forward strand.
CCGGAATGTCGGGGTTCGGCACCTGACCCAACTCGGTGTGCAGGTACGGCTCCTCGCCGGACAGGCGGCTGTAGTAGTAGCTCAGCGATACAAAATCGACCGTGCCCTCTTTCAGAGCCTCCTCGTCACCGGGGTAGAAGTTGATATGAATGTTGTGCTCATCGTAATAGCGCAGGGCGTAACCAGGGTAGTAGCCGCGGACCATGATGTCGCCGTACAGATATTCCATCTGGTTGTGGCGCATATTCCAGTACACATCCTCGGGGCGATGGCTGATGGGATAGGTCAGGTTGGAGCAGAACATCATGCCGATCTCGTTGGCAGGGTCGATCTCATGGGCAATATTGGTGGCCTTGGCGCAGGCGACCATCTCATTGTGGACGCCCTGATACTTGGCCTCCAGCAGGTTGTCGACCTTGTCGCTAGCAATACCCAGATGGTTGAAGCTCTCGTGGACGATGAGGTTGATCTGGTTGACGAGGATCCACTTATGGACCTTGCCCTTGTAGCGCTTGAACAGCACCTCGCAGTACTTCACAAAGAAGTCAACGACCTCGCGGCTGGCCCAGCCGTTGTATTTCAGGGCCAGATTCAGCGGCATCTCATAGTGGCTGACCGTGATCAGCGGCTCCATGCCGTTGGCAATGATCGTGTCGATGAGGTCATCGTAGAACTTCAGGCCCTCCTCGTTGGGCGTGGCATCATCACCGTTGGGGAAGATGCGGCTCCAGGCGATGGAGAGGCGGATGCCGTTGATGCCGAACTCCTCGCACAGCTCCAGATCGACGGGGTACTGGTTATAGAAGTCGGAAGCGGGATCGGGAGAGAAACGGCCCTGGGCCTCCAGGAAGTCGTCCCAGGCGACCTTGCCCTTACCGTGGGTGCGGGTCTCGCCCTCTACCTGGTAGGCAGCAGTGGCGCCGCCAAAGATAAAGTCCTCGGGAAACTGCGCGGGCGGGTTGGTGACGCTAGCAGGGTTAACGGACATGATGAAATATCCAATCGTCTAAATCGAAGGGCCAGCCGGCCTTGGATGGTCGGCTGGCCCTAAGCGTTACTTACTTCGACAGCTGCTCGCTTACGAAGGCGAGAGACTTGTCGCCGTTCTGGGAGAGCTCGATGTACTGCTTACCGCGGCAGGCGACGCACTTGTTGCCCACGCGCTCGCAGTCCTTCTGCAGGTCGGCCAGGTAGCTGGCGGCCTGCGGAGCCAGGACGACCAGGTCAAAGTCGGGAAGCATGTCCACGTGGTTGCCATAGGCGTCGGCAGCGGTCTCAAGATCGATGCCGCGCTCCTTGGCGGCCTTGGCCAGTGCGTTGGCGAGCAGGCCCGAAGTGCCGCCGCCCTGGCAGAGCACGAGTACGCGCTTGCCGTTGAGGTCGCTGGCGGCCGTAGCCTCGGTGGCGGCAGCAGCGGGGGCGGCGTCGGTCTTTACGACCTCGGCAGCGGCGCCGGCGGCAACACTCTTGGCGTCGGCCTTGCCCTGGAAGGCGTCGTTGAGCTTAGCGGCCTTCTCGGCGTTCTTGGTGGCGAGCTCCTCCTGGGAGATCTCGGCCTCCTCGGCGCACTTCTGGGCGTCATAGGCACGGAAGAACGGGTAGTACAGGGCAAAGTCGACAACCAGGATGATGGCGAGCATCACAAAGGCGAGCGGCTGGAAGCCCAGGCCCATGATGGTGCCGATGGGGCCGGGGACGGTCCAAGGCAGGGTGTACATAAAGCCGTTCATGCCCAAGAAGTCGATAAAGACCTTGAGGATCCAGATGTTGGCGATCGGGGCAAAGACAAACGGGACAAAGAAGACGGGGTTGAGCACGATAGGTGCGGCGAACAGCAGCGGCTCGTTGACGGCAAAGCACACGGGGACGATGGCGGCCTTACCGACGGCGCGCATCTCCTGGGACTTGGCCAGGAAGCAGAACATAAAGACCAGGACGAGCGTGGCGCCGGTACCGCCCATGCAGACGACGAAGTACTGGGCACCCTGGGTCAGGACAGCGGAAGCGTGCTGGCCAGCTTGGAACGCAGCCAGGTTGTCGGTCATGTTGGCAACGAGGGCGGCGGCGATGGCAGGCTCGACGATCGAGGGGCCGTGGACGCCGACGAACCAGAAGAGGCTCATGGCACCGTAGATCACAGCGAGACCGATATAGCCGTCGGCAGCGGTGAACAGGGGCTGGAACACCTGGATGACGCCCTGGGCAAAGCAGAAGCCAAAGGCAGCGCGGAAGACGATGTCAAAGACCCAAAAGACGGTGATGCAGACGGAGAAGGGGATGATGTCCTTAAAGGTCTGCGAGATGTTGGGCGGAACCTGCTCGGGCATCTTGACGGTGATGTTGCGCTTGATAAAGAACTTGTAGATGATGCCGGTCACAAACGCAGCGATGAAGGCAGTCAGCAGGCCCTTGGAACCAAGATAGGTGGTGTTGAAGCCGCTGGCGGCGTCTGTGGCGATGGTGTCGCTCGAAAGGAGCAAGAAGCCGATGATGGCCGCGCACATGCACGAGATGAAGTTGATCTGGTTGTTCTTGGGCAGGTCGCGGTTCTGGGCGTCGGCGAAGTGCTTGGCCGTGGTGGCGGCACAGGCGATAGCCAGGATGCCCATGGAGTAGTTGTAGCACTTCCACAGGGCGTTGTTGATGTCATCGGGCCAGTAGAAACCCCAGATGTTGGGGACCGAGGCTACCAGGCAGAAGATGGACGAGAAGATGATGATGGGGATGACGGAGATAAAGCCGTCGCGAATCGCCTTGAGGTACTTGTTGCGGGCGATCGCGTTGAAAAAGGGCTGGCCTTTTTCGATGGTGGCGATGAGTTGCTCCATGCAAAGCTCCTAAGAGTCGGTGGGTTAGCAACGATGGTAGCTTTTGACGTCTGGTTGCCAAAATGTTGACGTTGCCATTTTGCGACACAAAAAAGATGTGAATCGGTGGCCCCTGTGCCTGTAGACCGTCGATTCCTTGCGTGTAAACGATTGAGCCGCCCGGTGGCTCTGTGTTTGCACAATGGCAACGTTAACATTTGGGCGACAAAAGCCGTTCGTGGAAGCGGGATTGTCGGTGAACGGTAGGTTTTGGGTGGTGAGCGTATTGAGGGGGAGGCGTTGGATATACTTGAAGACGTTTAAAATGACTGCGCAAGATGCCATCAATGGCATCGTTGACACAGAAAGATCGACCTATGGCCGCTGTTAAAAAATCGGTATCCGTCAAAGATGTGGCGCGCCTCGCGGGCGTCTCGGAACAGACGGTCTCGCGCACCGTGCACGATTCGCCCAGCGTGCGCCCCGAGACCAAGGAGCGCGTGCGCGCCGCCATGCGCGAGCTTGGCTACCGTCCAAACTTTGCCGGCCGGTCACTGCGCCGCGGCAAGTTCAAGACGGTCGGCGTCGCCATGTTCAACATTACCGGCACCGGCAACCTCGACCGTATGGAGGGTTTTGCCGCCGCGGCCGACAAACATGGCTATGCCATCACCCTTACTAAAGTAGATGGACATCCCTATACCCTCGAGAGCGCATCGTCGCGCATGAGCGCGCTGCCGGTGGACGGCATGGTTGTGATCATGAACCGCATGCCGGCGGATTTTGGCACCTTTGAGCCGCTGCCCGGCATGCAGACGGTGCTCGTTACCATGTTGGAGCACCCGCTGTGCTCGACGGTCGACAACGACCAGTTCGATTGCTCGCGCCAGGTCGTCGAGTACTTGCTGGGGCAGGGGCACAAGACCGTGCACTTTATCTCGTGTCCCGAGCGCTCGCTTTCGGGCATGCAGCGCGAGGAGGGCTGGCGCGAGACGCTGCGCGCGCATGGTATTGAGCCGCCGCGATTCATTCGTGGCGATTGGACGGCGCAGAGCGGCTATGCTGCCGGTCAGGCTCTGGCAGACGATCCGACCTGCACGGCCATCTATGCCTCCAACGACGCCATGGCCTACGGCTGCATTCGCGGGCTCGAGTCGCGCGGAAAGCGCGTGCCCGAGGACGTGAGCGTGGTGGGCGTTGATGACAGCCTGGGCGACATCGTGCCCGATCGTCGCCTGACCACGGTGCGCTTTGATAACAAGCGCGTCGGCATGTGGGCGGTCGACAAGATTGCCGGTGCCGAGGGGATCGCGTCCGGCGTGGAGCACATGCTGATCCCTGGTGTGCTCGTAGCGGGCGATACGGTACGCGATTTGCGCTAGGGTGCGGACCTGTTTGGGTTGCCGCTAATCGTGTTTGATATTGTTCGAATTGGTTTAAAAACCGTTCACAGGCGAAAAACGACCGTTCATAGCTCGAAATTACGTTTTGCATTGTTCTTTTTTGTTTGAATGTTAATGTTTCTACCATACACAACGCAGCGCGTATGCCCGGACGCGATGCTCTCCGTTGGTTCATATGTGAAAGGAACGCAATATGGCAACCAAAGAAGAAATCTCGATGGTTGGATTCGAGATCGTCGCATACGCGGGTGACGCCCAGACCGATCTGCTTGCAGCGCTCGATGCTGCTCGCGAGGGTGATTTTGAGAAGGCCGAGCAGCTGCACAAGGATGCCAGCGATGCGCTCATCGGCGCTCACGACACGCAGACCAAGCTGCTTTCGCAGGAGGCCGGCGGCGGCGAGATGGAGATGACCTTCATCATGGCTCACGCCCAGGACACCCTCATGACTACCATGATCCTGGAGAAGCAGACCCGCTTT
>USJQ01000075.1 GCA_900554985.1 uncultured Collinsella sp.
GCATCTACCGCGCGAAATCGATAGGTCAAATCTGTCAAAACGGCCCGTAACAAAAAAGCTCCCATTGCTGGGAGCTCTTTCATTCAATGGTGCGGGCGAAAGGACGTCCGCGTATCCGCTGCGCGGATACGCACCGGCTTCGCCCGCCTGCCGGCGGACTCGCCAGCCCGCTAAAAACGCTCCGCGTTTTCCTTGCGCTCGCTCCTTCGCAGGTTCAAGTCCCCGCGATGGGCCCATAACAAAAAAGCTCCCATTGCTGGGAGCTCTTTCAATCAATGGTGCGGGCGAAAGGACTTGAACCTTCATGGGGTTGCCCCCATACGGACCTGAACCGTACGCGTCTGCCAATTCCGCCACGCCCGCGTGCAGGAATTAGAATAACGGAGCGCCGCCGCGAACGCAAGAACTATTTTTGGAAAAGTTTGCAGGCATTTTCCCAGGCTGCTCGAGCGATTGCTTCGGGGTCCTCGCCGGTACGATCGACGCGGTCGTTGACCAGCGCGTTTGCTGTGATGGAAATCATTGCAGGCTCGCACTCAAGACCGCGAATGGGCTCCGGCGCCATATAGGGACAATCCGTCTCGAACAAAATACGGTCGAGCGGTGTTGCCGCGAATGCCTCGCGCACGTCGTCGTTGCGCTTAAAGGTAGCCGCGCCGCCATAGGCGATGTAACAGCCCAAATCCACAAAGCGTTCCATCGTGGCTCGGTCCTCGCCAAAGCAGTGCAGTACGCAACCGGCCTGGGGCACGCCGACCTCGCGCAACACGTTGTAGGCGTCCACATGCGAGGTGCGCTCCCCGTCCGTGTCCTCATGACGCAGATGCAGCTCTACCGGCACATTGCGGCGTACGGCAACCTCGAGTTGGCGCGCCATACAGTCGATCTGCACGTCGTGGGGCGCCGGCGCGATGTCGTCATCGTAATCCATGTGGTAGTCCAGGCCGATCTCGCCGATACCGGCGCACAAGGGATCATCGAGCGCAGCAACAACCTGCGCGTGAATGTCATCGGTATAGTCCGGCGCGCCATACGGATGCACGCCGGCAAGATATTTGATCTGCGGAATATTCTGCATCGGCAGAATCTCGTGCGTTAGCCAGTCGCTATAGTCCGCCACACTGCGCTTATCGGCAATGGGGTCGAAGATCGTCACCAGCAGGTCGACGCCCGCGGCCTTAGCGCGCACGAGCGTCTCGGGCACCTCTTTGCCCCAAAACGAGAGCAGGTGCGCATGAGTGTCAGCGAGCGGCGCCAGCGGCTCCGGACAGGCGACCGTTTTCTTTTTCTTGGTAAACGTCACGCGTTCGGCATTAGGCATCATGGATGAGCTCCTGGGCCAGACGGACAAAGTCGGCAACATCGAGCGTCTCGGCTCGCGTGGTGGGCGCGATACCGCAAGCCTCAAAGGCCGCATCGAGCACGTCCTTGGCAAAGCCGTTGGCGCTCATGGAATTGCGGATGGTCTTGCGACGCAGGGCAAACGCGGCGTCGATCACACGGGCCACAAACTCGCGGTCGAGGCCCTCGAGTACCACGCCGTCAACGCGATCGATGCGCACTACGGCAGAATCCACATGCGGCGCCGGCATAAAGCAGCGCGGCGGCACCTCAAAGCGCCCCGTCACCTGCGCATACAGGCCGAGCTTTGCCGTGTAGCCGCCATAGGTCTTGTTGCCCGGCGTTGCGGCAATACGATCTGCAACTTCCTTTTGCACCATGACGACAGCGCGCTTAAGCGCTGGCATCGTCTGGAAGAACTGAAGGATGATCGTCGCCGCCACGTTGTAGGGCAGATTCGCGACGAACACCGTGGGTTCACCACCGGCGGCCTGCTCAATCTGCTCCGGCGTCACCTTGAGCGCATCACCCATGATAAAGCGGAAGTTGGCATAGTCGGCGGCGTGGGCGTCGAGCACCGGCTCAAGCTCGGGATCAGCCTCAATCGACGTAACGCACGCCGCCTCCTGCAGCAGGGCCAACGTCAGCGTGCCGCAACCCGGGCCGACCTCGAGCACGCGCTCATCGCCCGCAAGCTCAGCGAGCTCACAGATACGTTCGATCACATGGTTGTCGATCAGGAAGTTTTGACCCAGGCGATGCTTGGTCGCAAGGCCAAACTCCTCCAGCAGCTCCCTTGTTGCCGTGGGGTTTGCCAAAGGCGAAGTTGTCATAGTTGCCTCCTTAGCATGATGGCGGCGTCTTGAAACGAAAGGGCATGGACCGTTGCGGCCATGCCCTTACATCGAAACAGCAAATTGCCGATATGGCGCTCGCGCGGTCTCTACGCCAGACGCGGGAACAGCGGATCGCCCTTCTCGACGGGCTGACCGCCGGCAAGCAGGCCCCAAGTGCAAATGCCCTTGAGGTCGTCGCTCGCGGCCTCGCCCTCACAGGACAGGCGGCGCAGGGCCTCGGCAGAGGTCTGAGGCATGAGCGGCATCAGCAGGTGAGCGGCAATGCGGATGGCCTCGAGCAGGTTGTAGATCACAAACGCCAGCTCGTCAGCCTTGGCCTCGTCCTTGGCAAGTGCCCAAGGCTCGGAGTCCTCGATGTAGTGGTTGGCGGCGTGGATGAGCTCCATGACCTCATCCTTGGCTCCGCCGTAATCGAGCACGTCCATCTTGGCCATGTAGCGCTCGACCAAACCGTCGGCAATCTTTGCCAGCGGGTTATCGAACGCGTCGGCAGACGCCGGTTTAGCCGGGGCGCAGCCGTCAAAGTACTTTGCGCTCATGTTGAGCGAGCGCGAAATGAGGTTGCCCCAGCTGTTGGCCAGATCGGCGTTGTAGACCTGCTCCATGCGATCGAAGCTGATGGCGCCGTCGGTGCCGGGGACCACGTCGGTCATAAAGTAATAGCGGTAGCCCTCGACGCCCAGCATGTCGATAACATCCTGCGGAGCGATGGCGTTGCCGCGGCTCTTGGACATCTTCTCGGCCTTGCCGGTCTCGGCATTGCGCACGGTCAGGAAGCCGTGGGCAAAGACGTGCTCGGGCAGGGCCTCGCCGATGGCCATGAGCATGGCGGGCCAAATGACGCAGTGGAAGCGGATGATGTCCTTACCCACGATGTGGAACTGCGCGGGCCAGCGATAGGCCAGCTCGGCACGCGCCTCGTCGGTGTCGACACCGTAGCCGACGGCCGTCATATAGTTGAGCAGCGCATCGAACCACACGTAGGTCACGTGACCCTCGTCAAACGGGACCTGAATACCCCAGTCAAAGCTCGTACGGCTCACGGAAAGGTCGTTGAGGCCGCCCTCGACAAAGCTGCGCACCTCGTTCATGCGGAACGCGGGCTCGACAAAGTCGGGGTGCTCGTCATAAAGCTTGAGCAGCTTGTCCTGGAAGGCGGAAAGCTTAAAGAAGTAGGACTCCTCCTGCACGCGCTCAAGCGGACGGTGGCAGTCGGGGCACAGGTGCTGGCCGACGCTGCCGTACTCCTCGTCGCCCTTCTGGACCTGCGTATCGGTAAAGTAGGTCTCGTCAGGCACGCAATACCAGCCGTCGTAGCTGCCCTTATACAGGTAGCCGGACTCCTTCATGCGCTCCCACAGGTACTGCACGGCATGATGCTGGCGCGGCTCGGTGGTGCGGATGAAGTCGTCGTTGGAAATCTCGAGCTTGCTCCAAAGCTCCTTGAAGTGCGGAGCCTGGCTGTCGGTCCACTCCTGCGGCGTCATGCCATGCTTGGCTGCGGCCTCGGCGACCTTCTCGCCGTGCTCGTCCATGCCGGTCAGGAACTTGACGTTATAGCCGGCGGAACGGCGATAGCGAGCCTGAACGTCGGCGATGATGGTGGAATAAGCCGTGCCCAGGTGTGGATCGGCGTTGACGTAGTAGATGGGCGTCGTGATAAAGAACGAAGGCTTGCTTTGATCCATGGGGTTTGTCCTCCAGAAAAACGTTGCATACAGAGGATGATTCTAGCGCAAGGGCTGGATATCCTCCATCTATTGCATATCGAGCACCATGGCATAGACATCGCGCTTGCGGCGCGAATACTTCTGAGACAGGCGCTTGGCCACCGCAGACGCGGGCTCCCCCTCCTCGAGCGCGGCGCGGATATCCTCGCGCAGGGCCTCGTCGGGATCCGCTGCCGTGGCGCCGACCGGCACGATACCGGCCTCCTCATCCTCGCTCGGTGGCGCGATGACCAGCGCAATCTCGCCCTTTACCTCGCCGCGAGCACGCAGCTCCTCGGCAAGCTGGTCAGCGGGCCCGCGCAAGACCTCCTCGTGCAGCTTGGTGAGTTCGCGGCAGACGGCAACCTCACGCTGGGGAAAGACCTCCGCCACGGCCTCGAGCGTCGCCACGATGCGATGTGGAGACTCGTAGAAGATGAGTGCGCCGGGCACCACGGCAAGGCGCTGCAAACGGCGCACACGGTCGCCGTGCTTTCGGCCCAAAAAGCCCTCGAAGAAAAAATGCTCGCAGGGAATGCCGGACGAAACAAGCGCCGTGACGCAAGCAGAGGGCCCGGGAATAACTTCGACGGGCACATCGGCCTCACGCGCCGCCTCGACCAGCGCCTGGCCGGGATCGGACACGCTCGGCATGCCGGCGTCCGAGGCAAAAGCGAGGGTCTCCCCCGCCAGCAGACGGTCGACCAGGCCGGCGGCGCGGCTGGCGATCACATTCTCGTCGCAACGGACAAGCGGCTTGGAAATGCCCAGGTGCATCAGTAGCTTTGACGTCACACGCGTGTCTTCGCAGCAGATGGCATCAGCAGCGGCAAAGGCCTCACCAACGCGCGGGGACAGGTCGCCCAGGTTGCCGATGGGCGTGCCGACCACATAGAGTTTGCCCGTATGGGCGCTGTTTTGCGTCATATCAACCTATTCAATCATGCCGCGCTCGAGCGTACCGAGCGCCGCGCGGGCGTCCCATGCTGCAATGCGCTTCTCGGTCTTCCACGTTTGGAAGAACCAACCGGCAGCCGGCGCAAACGAAGCCAGCTGGTTGGCGATAAACACGCGCTCGTAGGCATTGCGGCCCTCGGGCGTAACCGACGAGTTGGCAAAGATCGCCGCGCCCGACCATTCGCCCACCAGCACGGGGAACCCAGTCGAAATCGCTTCTTTAAGCTCGCGCTTGTTACGCGAAATCGCCGTCGTCAGCCCGCGAGGGCTCGTGATGTCGAGCGCATACTCGTCGCGGTAATGGTACAGGTGAAGATCCATGTAGACGTTCTTGTACTTGGCGCCGCGCATAAAATGCTTCCACTCGCTGGGATGCCCCGACGACGAGAAGACGACGATCTTATCCTCGGGCATATACGAACGGACGAGCTCGTAGGCATCGCGATAGAAATTGCGCAGGTAGTGAGCAGGAATGCCATCCGTCATGGTGAAGAGGCTCTTGCGAACGCTCATCTGCGGCGTGTCCAGCAGCTCAATGCCCAGCAGGCTCTCGGCCTCGCCATAGCGATCGGCCAAGCGCTCGAGCACGTCGAGTGCGACATGACGGCCGTTGGTGGACGAATGCCACTCGGCAACAGCCTCCGGCGTGGTGGGCGAATCGTTGGAATCGCCCTGGCCACCGGGCACGGTTGCCAGATCGAGCAGCACGCGGATGTCGTACTTGGCAGCCCACTCAATTGCGCGGTCGATGTAATCGACAACCGATATGTAGGAGGCATCGGACTCCTGTGAGCCAAAGGCATACCAGGGCACCGGCAGACGCACGGCATTGAGACCGATCTGCGCCATGCGACGAAAATCGTCCTCGCTCACAAACGTCTCGTAATGGCGGCGCATGCGCTCGTTATAGGCGGCGGTACCCATGGCCTCCTGTAGCTCGGCCGCGTTGGATGCACCCGTCGCCGCGTACAGCGACGGGGTCACCCAAGGCTCGGGAATAAACCAGCCAGAGAGATCAACGCCGAGTATCCTCTCCATCACCGCCCCCTTCG
>USJQ01000076.1 GCA_900554985.1 uncultured Collinsella sp.
GGTGGTTAGGCGCTCGACTTCGTTGACGGGGCACTCAAAGTCCAGTTCGTCGTGTACCTGCAAGATCATGTGGGCGGCAAAACCCTCTTCTTCCAGGCGGCGGCTCACGCGGGCCATGGCGATCTTGATGATGTCGGCCGCGGTGCCCTGCATGGGGTGGTTCATGGCCGCGCGCTCGCCAAAGCCGCGGAGTTGCGGGTTTTTGGCCTTGAGCTCCGGAATATGACGCCGGCGGCCGTACATGGTCTCGGCGTAGCCCGTCTGGTTGGCACGTGCCACCACGCTGTCGAGGAACGTACGCACACCCGGGTAGGCCTCGTAGTAGCGGTCGATCATGTCGCGCGCCTCGGCCATCGAGATGTGCAACGACTGCGACAGACCGTAGGCCTGCTGACCGTACACGATGCCAAAGTTCACGGCCTTAGCGCGGCTGCGCAAGTCGGGCGTCACCTCGGAAACCGGCACGCCAAACACGCGCGCGGCCGTCTCGGCATGGAAGTCTTCGCCCTCGTTAAAGGCGCGCACCAGGTGCTCGTCTCCCGAAAGATGCGCCAGCAAACGCAACCCAATCTGCCAGTAGTCCACCGCCCAAAACACGCTGCCCCCGCTCCGAGCGCGTCGGAAGGTTTTGCAGATTGGGGTCGCTCGAAGACAGGCGCCCCGTCGCGGTGATGGTCTGGTTGTACGTGGTGTGCACACGCCCGTCACCACGGCGCAGCGGGCCCAGCGTGTCCAGATAGGTCGACTTAATCTTGGACTTCTCACGCCAGTCCAAAATCAGGCGCACGATCTCGTGGTCGCGGGCAAGGTCGCTCAGCACCTTGGCGTTGGTCGAATAGTAGCCGCGCTTGGTCTTTTTGAGGCCCTTGGTCGGAAGTCCCATAACATCAAACAGCACGTGCGAGAGTTGCATGGGGCTGCCGATGTTAAAGGTCTCGTCGCCGGCCAGGTCGCGAATGCTGCGCTCGACCTCGGCAATCTGGGTCGCCAGGCCCTCGGACAGACTGTGCAGGCGGTCGGGGTCCACGAGCATGCCCGCGCGCTCCATCTTGGCAAGCACCGGCACGAGCGGCATCTCGATCCCATCGAACACGTTGGCGGCGTTCTCGCGGGCCATGCGGTCACGCAGCGGTGCAACCAGCGCCAGCGTCAAGGCCGCCGTGCGAGCGGCGGGCGCAGGAGCGTCCTCGCCAGCACCCTCTGCGCCGCGCGCCGCAGGCAGCGCCATCTGCAGATACGTATCGGCCAGATACACCTCGTCAAACTCGGAGCGGTCGGAATCCAACAGGTAGGCGGCAACAACGGTATCGAAGATGCGCGTGGAATCGACTGCCAGCGGATCCATGAGCTCCAGCTCAGAAGAATCGATGGGCGAAAGCTCATGCAGAAGCGCCTTCATATCCGGGCTCGCCACACGGCCTTCCATAAACAGACGCGCGAGCACGCCGGCAATCACGCCGTGGGCGAAGTTGAAGCCCTCAACCTCAGCCGCCGCACCGCTGTCGCCCTCCTCGAGCGCAAACAGGCCCTTGGACGTCGCCAACCACAGCGTGCGCGTCAGCCCAAAGAGCGCGCCCTCTTCCTTGTCATCGTCCACAACGGCGGCGACCCACTCGCCGGCATCAATCACGCGGGAGACCTCAGCCGCAACGGCACCAAGCGCGCCAGCATCGCCGGCGGCTGCGCGCAAAACGGCGGGAATCTCAAACGTGCTGGCAGCAGCGCCACCCTCGTCACCGATCAGTGCCAAGAAACGGTTCTGCATGGCGGTGATACCAAGCGTACCCAGCGCCGCGGAAACCTCATCGGCAGAAAACGCTGGGAAGGATGTTTCGTCAAAGTCGAGCTCGACGGGCGCATCGGTGCGAATGGTTGCGACCTTGCGGCTCAGCAGCGCATCGTCGATGTGCGCACGCAGGTTTTCGCCCATCTTGCCCTTGACCTCATCGGCGTGTGCGATGACCTCGTCCAGGCTACCGTACTGCGCAATGAGCGCGCTCGCCTTTTTGGGGCCGATGCCCGGTACGCCGGGAATGTTATCGGACGTGTCGCCCTTCAGACCATAAAAGTCGGGCACGAGCGCCGGCGTGATGCCGTGATACAGATCGTCCACGCTCTCGGGCGTCATGATCGCCACGTCGGACAGGCCCTTACGAGTCGAGACCACGTTGACGTGCTCAGTCACGAGCTGATACATATCGCGATCACCGGTCACCAGCAGCATGTCGCAGCCGGCCTCCTCACCCAAGCGCGCCATGGTTCCCAGGATATCGTCGCCTTCCCAGCCCTCGGACTGCAGAATCGGCACATTGAGCGCACCGAGCAGCTCCTTGATCATGGGGAACTGCGCGTGCAGGTCGGGGTCCATGGGCGGGCGCTGCGCCTTGTACTGCGGCAGCATCTCCATACGCACGCGCGGCTTGCCCTTGTCAAACGCCACGACAACGCCGTCGGGATTAAAGGCATCGATCATCTTGAGGAACATGTTCAGAAAAACAAAGATCGCGTTGGTGGGGCGACCGTCCGGCGCGTTCATGGTCGGCGGCACGGCGTGGAAGGCGCGATGCATGAGCGAGTTGCCGTCGATGACGGCAAAGGTACGGCGCTTTTCAGACATATTGAATACCTCGCTTTGGGCTGGGCACGGTTTGCTCACACCAGTTTACACGCTCCCCGCCCCGCGGCCACCGCACATCAGGCTTCCCTGCCGCCGCGGGCCCGCGCGTGATACGATGGCTCACGGTACATCAACCAGCACGATCGATCCGAAAGGAGCCTGCGTCATGGAGCGTCCCTGCGCATGGAAAAAGTACACGCCACAGCAGATCGAGGAGCTCGAGGAGCTTTGCCGCGGCTACAAGCAGTTTTTGAGTGAGAACAAGACCGAGCGCCTGTGCGTCAAGGCCGGTATCAAGATGGCCGAGGAGGCGGGCTACGTCAATCTGGAGACCGTGATCGCCGAGGGCCGCGCGCTCAAGGCCGGCGACAAGGTGTACGCCGCCAACCACGGCAAGGACCTCATGCTCGTCAACCTGGGCACCGCCCCGCTCGAGCAGGGCTTTAACATCCTGGGCGCCCACGTGGACTCGCCGCGCCTGGACCTCAAGCAGAACCCCGCCTTCGAGGCCGGCGACATGGCTTATCTCGACACGCACTACTATGGCGGCGTCAAGAGCTACCACTGGGTCGCTTCCCCGCTCGCACTCGTGGGCGTCATCTGCAAAAAGGACGGCACCACCGTCGACATCAACATCGGTGACAAGGCCGACGACCCGGTCTTTACCATCTCCGACCTGCTGATCCACCTCTCGAGCGAGCAGATGGCCAAGCCCGCCAAGGACGCCGTCGACGCCGAGATCCTCGACGTGATCGTGGGCGGCCGCCCCGTCAAGTTTGACGAGGACGACAAGGACGCTCCCAAGGAGCCCGTCAAGCAGATGTTCCTGGATATCCTCAAGGAGCAGTACGACGTCGAGGAGGAGGACTTCCTCTCCGCCGAGATCGAGGTCGTGCCCGCCGGCCCCGCCCGTGACATGGGCCTCGACCGCTCCATGATTCTCGGCTATCGCCACGACGACCGTGTCTGCGCCTATCCGTCCATGCTCGCCCAGATCAACGTCGCCAACGTGGAGCGCACGAGCATCACACTCATCGTCGACAAGGAGGAGATCGGTTCCGTGGGTGCCACCGGCATGACGAGCCGCTTCTTCGAGAACACCGTCGCCGAGATCATGACGCTCGCCGGCGAGGATAGCCCGCTGGCCCTGCGCCGCGCGCTCGCCCGCAGCCGCATGCTCTCCTCCGACGTGTCCGCCGGCTTCGACCCGGGCTATGCCGGCAAGTTCGAGACCAAGAACGCAGCTTTCATGGGTCGTGGCCTGTGCTTTAACAAGTACACGGGCAGCCGCGGCAAGGGCGGCTCTAACGACGCCGACGCCGAGTATGTGGCCCTCATCCGCGACATCATGGACGAGGCGGGCGTTGACTTCCAGACCTGCGAGCTCGGCCGCGTCAACGCAGGTGGCGGCGGCACCATCGCCTACATCATGGCCAAGTACGGCATGAACGTCATCGACTCTGGCGTTGCCGTCCTGTCCATGCACGCCCTGTGGGAGGTCGCTAACAAGGCCGATATCTACGAGGCCTATCGCGGCTACAAGGCCTTCCTCGAGCGCGCCTAACCAACCCTTCATCAGTTGCGGTGAAATACGGACTAAACTGGCCCATAAACGACCAAAACAGACCGTATTCCACCGCAACTTCCTTTTTGGCATAGGAGAGTTCAGGCTCCAGGTCATCGTTTCACCCGCCAACCAAATGCGCTCGGCCCAAGATGCTTTTGAAGTCCTGGGCATCCCACCTTTTGCAAGATATCGAGCGGAATGAAGGCAGCGGCGGTCTGCAGGCGCTATGGAACGTGAGTGACAAACTGCTGGGGCCTTGCCTCAACACCCTGCATGAGTTCGGGCCCATCTTGGGAAACGGCGATCTCGACAATCCCGCACTCGCCCGTCACCTCTCCCCTGCCGTCATGTCCTATCACGGCATTCAATACCAGAGCATGGCGCCCGAGGTGATGGATTCCGCGCAGCTCGCATGGCTGCAAGACCATCTGTGGATCCTCTCGGGCCTCTACGGGTGCGTTCGCCCCTTTCATGCCGTCGAACCGTATCGGCTGGAAATGGGCGCGAAGCTCGCCGTTGACGATGCCCGAGACCTCTACGCGTTTTGGAGCGACAAGCTCGCGCGGGTTATCGCCCCGGCAGGCTCAAACACCACGATCGTCAACCTCGCCAGCGTAGAGTATGCCAAAGCCGTTCTGCCCCATCTCGCGGGCGACGCCACGGCCGTCACATGCCTCTTTGGCGAGGGTATCCGCAACGGGAAGCCCATCCAACGGTCGACCGCCAGCAAAAAGGCGCGCGGCTCCATGGTGCGGTGGATGGCAGAAAACAAGCTCGAGGATGTAAGCGAACTTACCGCATTCAACATCGGCTATCGGCACATCCCCGAGCTTTCAGACAAAAACACCCTGGTATTCATGAACGCGCAGGCAAATAGGCCCGCCGTTTCCAAACACTCCGTTACTCCGCCAAGGCATCGGCCTTTGCAATCTCGCTCGTCGAGCCATCTTGGTAGGTAATCTTAACGTGCTCTACCTCGGACACCGCAACACCCGATGGGGGCTCCAAGCGCCATTCCGTCAGCGCGATATCCATAGTCGTAGGCACGTCGCCCTGATTCTTGAGCTTCACCGTCAGCGTTTTGAGCGCCGCGTCATACGTCACGCGTTCGATTTCCTCACCAGGAATAGACCCACCGCTCAGCTGAAGCTGGACAAATCCATCGCGCGAATACCAATAGTCGCCCGGCGCGGCAACGGTATTGCCGCCCGCGACCTTCACCGTCATTATCGGCAGGCTATCATCGGCCTCGAACTCCCATGCAGCGCCGCCGCGACCACCAAACGTCCAGATACAAACGGCAATCACCAGCACGGCAAGCACCGCAAAACCAATCGCGACAAGGCCATGGTGCGCACGGCTTTCCTCGGCCGATACATCCCATTGTGTCTCTCGATATAGATGCTTGTCTTCCATGTACGCCTCCCCACAGGCACGCTCGTTGGCCCAATCGTACCCATTCAGGCTATACTGGAGCCCATGACATAACGGGGAGCTTGCAGGACAAGACGGCAGGCTGAGACTGGGCGCGCCCGCCCTGACCCGCAAACCTGATATGGGTAATGCCAACGAAGGGAGCCGTGCCAATGAGCACACAGACCGAGCCCAAGCTCGTCACGCAAATCGACTTCGCCCGCGCCGGGCAGATCACGCCGCAGATGAAGGAAGTCGCCGAGCGCGAGCATCGCGACCCCGAGTACATCCGCGAGCGCGTGGCCGACGGCCGCATC
>USJQ01000077.1 GCA_900554985.1 uncultured Collinsella sp.
CATGATCGTCGTCACCGCTGGCGCTGCCCAGAAGCCCGGTGAGACTCGCCTGGACCTGGTCAACAAGAACGTCAGCATCTTTAAGTCCATTATCCCCGAGATTAAGAAGTCCGGCTTCGACGGCATTCTGCTCATCGTCTCCAACCCGGTCGATGTTCTGACCTACGCCGCCATCAAGATGTCCGGCCTGCCCGAGGGCCACGTCATCGGTTCCGGTACCGTGCGCGACCCCGGCCGTCTGCAGCAGCTGCGTGGTGCCCATGTCGAGGTCGGCCTGCGCGATGTCCAGGCCTATGTCATGGGTGAGCACGGCGATTCCGAGTTTGTCGCTTGGTCCAGCGCTCAGGTTGCCGGCGTTCCGCTGAACACCTTCTGCGAGCTTCACGGTCATCTGGAGCATGAGGCTGCCGAGAAGCGCATCGCCGAGGACGTCAAGAACTCTGCCTACACCATCATCGAGAAGAAGCACGCCACCTACTATGGCGTCGCCATGGCCGTCAAGCGCATCTGCACTGCCGTCATGCGTGACGAGCAGACCGTTCTGCCCGTTTCCTCGCTCATGGTGGGCGAGTACGGCCTGTCCGATCTTGCCATCTCCATGCCGACCGTCGTTGGCCGCGACGGCGTTGTCTGCCGCGTCCCCGTGCCGCTGAATGATGACGAGCAGCATGAGCTTACCGCCTCCGCCAAGGCCCTCAAGGACATCATCGACAGCGTCGACTTCTCCTGCTAAATCAAGCTCGCTAAAGCGAAAAGCTACAATGAAGGCGTCCGAGCCCACACGGCCCGGGCGCCTTTTTGGTGCAAAGTAACCTGACCCCAATGCACCATAGTTGACGGGAGGGCCATGTCGGATTCGCCTAATTTTTTGACCTATGCCCAGACGGCGTTTGACCCGTTTGAGGAACGGCCGTTCTGCGCGGTGGATAGCCTGGTCTTTGCGTGGTTGTCTTATTTGCGCTTGCCGGGTGATATGGCGGAGCTGACGAACTGGCAGGGCCTAGACGTACGCGAGCTGCTGCGTGCCGAGTGCTACTGGGACATGATTGGCGACCTGTGGGACCCAGAGGGGAGCAGGGCCTTGTTGGAGGCCGTGGCAGCAAGCCCTCGCTACCGTGGCGTGCACGTTTGCGGCTATCGTGCCGTGAGCGATGTGGTGGCGACAGAGCAGTTTGCAGCCATGGCGTTCCGGTTTCCGGCGGGGTTTAGTTATCTTTCCTTCCGGGGGACCGACAGCACGATTGTGGGCTGGAAAGAGGACTTTAACATGGCATTCCGGTGTCCTGTGCCGGCCCAGGAATCCGCGGCGCGTTATGTGGACGAGGCGGCGGATGCGATTGACGGGCCGCTTTTGTGCGGAGGTCATTCCAAGGGTGGAAACCTTGCGGTGTACGGTGCGACGATGTGCTCCGATGTTGCCCGTGAGCGAATCGAACGGGTGTATTCCCATGATGGTCCGGGCTTCGTCGAGGAGTTTCTGAACGGCAACGCCTTTGCCGATCTTTCCGGCCGAATCGACAAGACGCTACCTCGGTCGTCGATCTTTGGCATGATGTTTGAGACGCAGGAGGACTATGCCATCGTTGAGAGCACCGAGTTCAGCCTGCTGCAGCACAATCCCTTTAGCTGGGTGGTTGATGGTCGCGACTTCGTGTACTGTGAGCGCCTGTCCGCCGGTGCTCGATACGTTGATGGCTCCATTCGCGAGATGCTGCTTGCAGTGGGGCCTGCCGAGCGCGAGCGTTTTGTAGATGCATTGTTCTCCGTGTTTGAGGCTACGGGTGCTGAGCGGTTTGCGGATATCGCTGGGAATCTGCGCGAGAGCCTGCCCGTGATGCTCCAGACTGCGCAAGGTTTCGACAAGGATACACGACGCTTTGTCTCGCAGACCATCGTGGCAATCCTTAAGTGCGCACTGCTGCCCAAACGACCCCAGATCGACATGTCCGCTGCCGGTAAGAGTCTGGCAGAACAGCTCGAGGCTTGGCAGTCCGAGCTCCTGCGCTAGCCATTGATGCAAAGCAACCTGTCCCCGATGCACCAATCTTCGATGCGCTCGGGGAGGGCTCGACCGCTATACTGGTTCGTGCCGAAATCGATCTAGAACGGAATGCCGTATATGAAAATCAATCACGCGATTCTGCATATCCTGGACTTTGACTCTGCCGTCAACGTCATGAGCCAGCGCGAGCTCGATATCGAGAGTCGTACCGTGCGCAACTTCGTGACCACGCATCTGCGCCGCGCACGTACCTCGGCCGACAATACACGAGCAACGTTTGCCGAGAACTCTGCGTTTGGCGGCGAGCTCAAGGGCTATTTCTTTGGCGAGCGCGAGTTCGTGGACCTGTCGCAGCAGATTGCAGAGTTTATCTCCTCCGAGCTCACCAAAGCCGAGAAAGCCGAGTCCACCGACGTGCTCGTGGCCGATTTTGACGACGATGAGGATGCCCGCTGGTTTGCCGTGATGCTGCTGGGCTCCAAGCAGGCTTTTATGCACGAAGTGGGCCGCGAGGAGGGAGAGGTGCGCAACGACATCGCGCGCCACTACGCCATTCTGCCGAACCCCTCGCAAAAGGTGCCGAGCTATGCCATCGTGCGCGCGAGTACCATGGAGATCGGCTACGTGGACAAGAAGCGCAAGATTGCCGGCGAGGACCGTATGCTTATCCCCGATGGCCTGCTGCAGTGCGACACGGGCGTATCGGGCAAGGAGGTCATCGACACCGTGACGCGTGTGGTCGAGGAAGTCGCCGAGGAGCACGGTGCCAATACGGCCGTAGCGCTCGCTAAGGTTAAGGCTGCCGTTGCCGAGAAGGTCGAGGATGACGAGGAGCTTCCGCCTTGGGATATCGTCGATGAGGTCTTTGAGGACGAACCGGTCATCAAGGAGAGCGTACGTGCGGCGCTGACCGAAGAGAAGGTGCCCGAGCGTGTGCCCGTGGAGCGCAAGCAGGTCGAGCGTGCGGCCGTGCGCAACCACAAGATTCGTACCGACACGGGCATCGAGATCAGCTTTCCGGCCGAGATGGGCTCGAACTCCGAGTACATCGAGTTCGTCAACGAACCCAACGGCCTCATCTCCATCGAGCTCAAAAACATCGGCAGCATCGAGAATCGATAAGTTGCGTTACGCCTGCAGCGAGAAAGCGAAGGCCGAAGCCCCTTGGGGCCTCGGCCTTCTTGTTTAGGGCTGAATTGCCCCACAGGTTGAGCATAAGTCAGCGAAAACGCCCCAGAGCGAGCAAGGTGACGCGAAAGAGGAAGGCATTGACCTTTCGGTCATGCCCGACGATTGAACGTCAGATTGCCGCTCTGGGGCGTTTGCAGCGTCGACTTGTTACGCGGTTTGTCAAAACCGCGCAACCCTACAGCTGACGCAGATCTTCCTCGAGTCCGGTCTTGCTGTCGGTCTTCTCGTCGCGCATCTTGATGACGCGGGCGGGGACACCGGCCACGACGGCACCAGCGGGGACGTCCTCGACGCACACGGCGCCGGCGGCAACGACAGCGCCCTTGCCTACGTGCACGCCTTCCAGGACCACGGCGTTGGCGCCGATCATGACATCGTCCTCGATGATGACGGGCGTGGCGCTTGCGGGTTCAACGACGCCTGCCAACACGGTTCCAGCGCCGATGTGGCAGTTCTTGCCCACGGTGGCGCGGCCGCCCAGCACGGCGCCCATGTCGATCATGGAGCCCTCACCGATGACGGAGCCGATATTGATGATGGCACCCATCATGATGACGGCGTGATCGCCGATCTCGACGCGGTCACGGATGATCGCGCCCGGCTCGATGCGGGCGTTGATGCCCTTAAGGTCGAGCATGGGCACGGCGGAGTTGCGGCAATCGTTCTCCACATCGTAGTAATCGATGGAATCGGCATTGGCATCAAGGATGGCTTTGAGCTCATCCCAGTCACCAAAGACGGTCTTGCCACGACGACCGCCGTAGACGTGCGCATTGCCCCACTGGACCTTCATGCCGGGCTTTTCGCGCACGTACAGCTTGACGGGCGTTTTCTTGGGCGCGGTGGCGATGTAGTTGATAATCTCCTGTGCATCCATCTCGGCTGCATTGCTCATTTGCTGTCTCTCCTTTGGGTGGAGCCGATTGATACCTGGTTAGGCAAACATGACCTGGTCGAACGTATAGAAGCCAGGCTCGTGGGTGACGAGCTTCTGCGCGGCTGCCAGGGCGCCGTTGACAAAGATCTGACGGCTCGTGGCGCGGTGCGTGAGCGTAACCTCCTCGTCCTGGCCAAAGAAACTCACTTCGTGCACGCCGGCGACAGTGCCACCACGCAGCGAGTGCATGCCGATCTCCTTGGGGTCGCGTGCTCCGCACATGCCCTCGCGGCCATAGACGGGGTGGTAACCTGCCTCGGGCTCGGCTTCGACGACGGCGTCGAGCAGCAACTTTGCAGTGCCGCTGGGGGCGTCGACCTTTTGATTATGGTGCGTCTCGACGATTTCGCAGTCAAAGCCGGGCAGCTCGCGCGTGGCCTGGGCAACCAGATGGCGCAGGGCGGCGATACCGATAGAGTAGTTGCCCGAGTGCATAACACGGGCGTTCTGACCCAGCTCGCGCAGGCGATCCACCTGCTCGGGCGTATAGCCCGTGGTGCCGGAAACGAGTGCGGCACCCGTGCGCTCGACATAGGCGACAACGGCATCGAAGGTCACGACGTTCGAGAAGTCGATGATTACATCGGCGGCCGGTGCGCTCTCGAGCTCGGACAAGTCGAAGCCGATCTGGGCGACGATGTCAAAAACGGGCTCTCCAGCGGTGTTGACAATGCCCTCGGCGGTGGTGCGGATGAGCGAGCCCATGCGGCCCGTTCCCATAATGACGGTCTTAATCAAGCAGACCAGCTCCTTTCAGAGCATCGGTAAGTGCGGAGCGCGTGTCGTCTGCCATGGGGCACAGCGGCATGCGGTAGTTTGCCTCGATCATACCCATCTGGGCGAGTGCTTCCTTGACGGGGATGGGGTTGACCTCGCTAAAGAGGGCATTGATGAGCGGCTGGCCGGCAATCTGGATATCGCGGGCGCGCTCCACGTCGCCGTCCAGATAGGCGCGGCACATGTCGTGCACGAGCTGCGGCTGAACGTCGGCCCACACGCTGATGGTGCCCGAAGCGCCCAGGCTCATGAGCGGCACGGTGAGGGCGTCCTCGCCCGAGTACATGCGGAAGTCGTCGGACAGCAGGTGGGCGATCTTGGCCGCGTAAGCGACGTTGCCAGAGGCTTCCTTAATACCCATGATGTTGGGATGTGCGGCCAGGCGCTCTACGTTGCGCTCGCTGATGCCGCAGCCGCAACGGCCGGGGATGTTGTACAGGATGCAGGGGATGTCCACAGCATCGGCGACGGTCTTAAAGTGCTGATAGATACCCTCTTCGTTGGACTTGTTGTAGTAGGGGGTAATGAGCAGCAGGCCGTCGGCTCCCAAGCCCTGGTAAGTGAGCGACTTGGTGAGCATGGTTTGCGTGGAGTTGGAGCCCGAGCCGGCGATGACGGGGACGCGTCCTGCAACATGCTTGACCACGGCGGCGACGACGGAGTTGTCCTCGTCATCGGTCATCGTGGCGCTCTCGCCGGTGGTGCCCAGGGTGAGGATGGCGTCGGTGCCGTTTTGCAGGTGGAAATCGATAAGGCGCTCGAGTGCGTCAAAGTCGACGCGTCCGTCCTTTGTAAACGGCATGACGA
>USJQ01000078.1 GCA_900554985.1 uncultured Collinsella sp.
ACTCTGTATAACTGTGATTGTCTTAGTAGTTGCCCCACTATAGGATGCAGTTACTACACAGCTTCTACTTGAAGTACTGAGAACTTCCTGTTCCCCAAGAAGCTCGCTGTTGCCGCCACCAAGGGCAACCTCAAGCAGCTTGACGAGCGTCGCAACAACATCGCCAAGCGCGAGGCCGTCCGTCTGGCTACCGCCAACGAGACCAAGGCTGCCTTCGAGGGCAAGACGGTCACCGTTGACGTCAAGGTCGGCGACGAGGGCATCCTCTTTGGCTCCGTTACCGCCGCTATGATCGCTGACGCCATCAAGGCTCAGCTCGGTATGGACATCGACCGCAAGCGCGTCGAGCTCGGTAAGCCCATCAAGGTTGCCGGTGCCCACACCGTTGCCATCTCGCTGTACCGCGAGATCAAGGCCGAGGTTGTCGTTCTCGTCGGCGTTACCGCCGAGGAGCTCGCTGCCGAGGCTGAGGTCGAGGAGGCCGCTGAGGTCGCCGAGGCCGAGACCGCCGAGGTCGAGACTGAGGCTGCTGCCGAGTAGCATTTGCTGCAACGCAACAATCTTGTTCTAAGAAGGGCGCTCTGGGAAACCAGGGCGCCCTTTTGTTTTTTGCGCTGAGTGAGTGTCATGGTGAACGTTGCGTCGAAGTCCTATATACAGGACCGTTCATCCGTTTGGTTCGGTGATGATTGGCGGCGCGCGGCGCGTTTTGGGACCGTGGCTGATACTATGGATGCTCGCAAGCGATATGAATGAGGATGCTCATGGCATATGACGATAGGGAGACCGGGCTGACGGTTGAGGACCGCGGCTCCAAGTTGGGTCTTCCCCAAAACCAAGATGCAGAGGCCAATGTACTGGCCGCTATGCTGCTATCGCCCGAGGTGGTCGAAGAGGCCCAGGTCGAGCTGCAGCCCGATGACTTCTACCGGCCCATTCATAAGACCATCTATACCGCGATGGTCGATATGTACAACAGCCGCATTCCCATCGACTCCATCTCGCTGATCGATTACCTGCGAAGCATCAACAAGCTTGATGCCGTGGGCGGCGAGGCCTACATTTTGGAGTTGATGGGTCAGACCCTGTCGCTCGTCAACTGGCAGCACCATGCCGCTATCGTTCGCCGCGATTCGATGCTGCGTGAGCTGATCGGCGCCACCAACGAGATCAACGCGCTGGCCTATAACGCTCCCACCGATACCAAAGAGGTCGTGGAGCTGGCCGAGAGCAAGTTGCTCAAGGTCACGGCGCGCGAGGTCAAGTCGAGCTACAAGACGCTGACCGAGTTTATGGTCGAGGCCTATAACGAGGCCGAGGAAGTGTGCCAGGCAGGCGGCCAGGCTGCGGGCGTGCCCACGGGCTTCCCGTCGCTCGACCGCATGCTCATGGGTTTTCGCGAGGGCCAGCTCATCATCATCGGCGCCCGCCCTGCTGTGGGTAAGACGTCGTTCGCCCTGAATCTGGCGCTCAACGCTGCCGCGGCCGGTTATACCGTCGGCTTCTTCTCGCTGGAGATGTCGGGCAAGGAAATTGCCCAGCGTCTGATTTGCGCCTACGCCATGATTTCGATCAGTGACTTCCGCATGGGCCGCATTAGCCCCGAGCAGTGGGCCAATATCAACGAGGCCACGCAGACCTTGTCCAAGCTCGATATTCTGATTGACGATACGCCCGGCACCACAGTGACCGAGATTCGCGCCAAGAGCCGCCGCATGCTCCACAACAAGGAGAAGGCCATCATCATCCTGGAC
The DNA here is from genome assembly GCA_900554985.1 of uncultured Collinsella sp. GTDB lineage: Bacteria > Actinomycetota > Coriobacteriia > Coriobacteriales > Coriobacteriaceae > Collinsella. The sequence continues at coordinate 1,755 of USJQ01000078.1, forward strand.
TACCTGCAGCTGGTGAGTCCTCCGCCGGGACGCCGCTCCGAGAGTCGTACCGTCGAGGTCTCCGAGATGTCGCGTGGTCTGAAGATCATGGCCAAGGAACTCAAGATCCCGCTCATCGCGCTGTCGCAGCTCTCGCGTCAGGTCGAATCCCGTACCGGCAAGCGCCCGCAGCTTTCCGACCTTCGTGAATCGGGCTCCATCGAGCAGGACGCCGATATCGTTATGTTCTTGGACCGCTCCGCCGACGAGGCCGAAGCCTCGCGCGACGATCGACCCGACGAGGGCGTTACGCGTATCGTCGTGGCCAAGAACCGTTCGGGCCCGATCGGCGACGTCGACCTGATGTTCCTGCCGGCATCCACCAAGTTCTATGAGCTTGATGGGGCACATGCCGAGGAGTAGGACAGGCGCCCGTTGCACGGGTATACTGGGAATGTTTTGTGCTTCTGCGTGCCGGCGTGGCGCGTAGACAGTCCATGAATGTAAGGAGTAAACATGCCGTCAACCGTTTTGGTCGGTGCCCAGTGGGGCGATGAGGGCAAGGGTAAGATTTGCGACCTGGTCGCCGGCGACTTCGATGCCGTCGTGCGCTACTCGGGCGGCAACAACGCCGGCCACACCATCGTCGTCAACGGCAAGAAGTACGGCCTGCACCAGGTGCCCTCCGGCATCATGTATTCCGACCACGTGTCGGTGATCGGTAACGGCTGCGTCGTCAACCCCAAGGTTGTCCTTGAGGAGATCGACATGTTCGAGGCCGACGGCATCACCACCAAGAACCTCAAGATCAGTGGCAACGCGCATGTCATCATGCCGTACCACATCGATCTGGATGGCGCCTTTGAGCAGAAGCTCGGCAAGAAGAACATCGGTACCACCAAGCGCGGTATCGGTCCGTGCTATCAGGACAAGATGGCCCGCATTGGCCTGCGCATGCAGGACATGCTGGACGAGGCACTGTTCCGCGACAAGCTGGAGACCGCTCTCGCCCGCGTGAACCCCGAGCTCGAGCTCATCTACAACCTGCCCACCTACACCGTGGACCAGATTTGCGACGAGTACCTGCCCATGGCCGAGCGTCTGCGCCCCTACATCACCGAGACGAGCCTGCTGCTCAACAACATGATCGATGAGGGCAAGGACCTGCTGTTTGAGGGCGCCCAGGCGACGCTGCTCGACATCGATCACGGCACCTATCCGTACGTGACGTCTTCCAACTGCACCGCCGGCGGCGCCATCACCGGCTCCGGCGTGGGCATGAAGAACGTCGACCGCGTGCTGGGCGTCATGAAGGCCTATATCACCCGCGTCGGTTCGGGCCCCATGCCCACCGAGCTTTCCTATGAGTCCGAGGCCGGCCACACGCTGACCGAGGAGGGCTATGAGTACGGCGTGACCACCGGTCGCCGTCGTCGTTGCGGCTGGTTTGACGGCCCTATCGCCAACTATGCCTCGCGCGTCAACGGCCTTACCGACATCGCCGTGACCAAGCTCGACGTGCTTTCGGCCTTCGACACCATCAAGGTGTGCGTGGCCTACGACGTCGATGGCGGGCGCTACACGAGCGTGCCCGAGCATCAGGTGCGCTTTGAGCACGCCAAGCCCATCTACGAGGAGCTCCCTGGCTGGAAGTGCGACATCACCTGTTGCCGCAGCTTTGACGAGCTGCCGCAAGAGGCTCAGGACTATGTGGCGTTTATCGAGGATCTGGCACACACCCGCGTGACGTTTATTGGCGTTGGCGCTGGTCGCGAGCAGATCATCAACCGATTCTGGAAGTAATCGGGACTATTTGGTTATTGCGATATACCCCTTTGCAGCCCAAGCGGGCGGCCGAGGGGTATATTTGCTTGCAAAGGGCTCGCGTGGAGCGGGCCGTTAATCCATAGAGGAGGCACCCTTGAAGGCGGACACTCAAACCATCGACATCCTGTTGTTGGGCAGCGGCGGCCGTGAGCATGCTTTGGCAGCTAAGCTCGCAGCATCACCGCGCGCCGGCAAGCTCTACATTGCGCCGGGTAACGGCGGCACCGCGAGCTGTGGCGAGAACGTTGTTCTCGACGACTGCGATCCTGCGGCCGTGGCGGCGTTTGCGCAGAGCCATGGATGCGGACTCGTGGTAATTGGCCCCGAGGCTCCGCTCGTGGCGGGCGTGGCCGACGCCGTGCGCGCGGCGGGTATTCCCTGCTTTGGCCCGGGTGCCGAGGGCGCCCAGATGGAGGGCTCCAAGCTGTTCTCCAAGCAGCTCATGGAGCGGGCCGGTATCCCGACGGCAGCCTACGGCTCGTTTACCGACGAGGCTTCGGCTCTTGCCTATGTGCGTGAGCAGGGCGCTCCGCTGGTCGTGAAGGCCGACGGCCTTGCCGCGGGCAAGGGCGTTATCGTGGCGACCGAACTTGAGCAGGCCGAGGAGGCCGTGCGCGAGTGCTTTGGCGGCACCTTTGGCGATGCCGGCAACACCGTGGTCATCGAGGAGATGCTGACCGGTCCCGAGTGCTCGCTGCTGGCCTTTACCGACGGCAAGACCGTGCGCCCCATGGCCACCTCGCAGGACCACAAGCGCGCGCTCGAGGGCGACAAGGGCCCCAACACCGGCGGCATGGGCGTCTACAGCCCGGTGCCCATCGTGACCGACGAGGAACACGCCACCATGGTGAAGGTCATGGAGCAGACCGTGGCCGAGCTCGCTGCCGAGGGCATCGACTACCGCGGCTGCCTGTACGGCGGCTTTATGCTCACGCCTGCCGGTCCCAAGGTACTGGAGTTCAATGCCCGCTTTGGCGATCCCGAGACTCAGGTCGTGCTGCCGCGCCTTAAGAACGACCTGGTCGAGGTCATGCTTGCCTGCGCCAACTGCGAACTCGATCAGATTGAACTCGACTGGCGCGACGAGTGGGCCGTGGCCGTTGTACTGACGAGTGCGGGCTACCCCGGCAGCTACGAGAAAGGCAAGGTCATCACCGGTATCGCCGACGCCGAGGCCATGGAGAACGTGACCGTGTACCATGCCGGCACCGCCGTGGTGGATGGCCAGCTTGTGACCAACGGCGGCCGCGTGCTTGCCGTGACCGCACTGGGCGATACGTTTGAGAACGCTCGCAACCTTGCCTACGAGGCTTGCGAGAAGATTGATTTTGAGGGCAAGACCCTGCGTCACGACATTGGCCTGCGTGCGCTGCGCGGCCGCGACGCCTGGGATGCCTAAAATCCGAGAGGAATGAGACGGATGGACGAGAAGAACGAAGAACTCGTGGACGCGCAGATCGTCGAGGAGGACAGCCGCATGTATGGGCACGCCGAGGGCGAGCCTGGTGGCGAGGTCGCTGACGAGCCGGCGCTGGTGCTGGGCGACGACGACCCGCACGATGCCGAGCTGCACGAGAAGATTCTTTCGGAGGAGTGCGCCTGGAAGGGCAAGATCCTCGACGTCCACCGTCTTGAGGTTGAGCTGCCCAACGGTCGCCGCAGCGCCCGCGATATCGTTCGCCATCCGGGTGCGGCGGCCGTTGTGGCGCTGACCGAGAGCGGCAAGATCGTACTGGTGCGTCAGTACCGCACCGCCATCGACCGCGTGACGGTCGAGATTCCCGCCGGCAAGCTCGATCCAGGCGAGGACCCGCTCGATTGCGCCAAGCGCGAACTGCATGAGGAGACGGGCTTTAGGGCTGGTCGTATTCGCTTTTTGACGTCGATTGTCACGTCCTGCGGTTTTTGCGATGAGATCATCCACATCTACTTGGCTACCAAGCTCGAGTTTGATGCGCCCAACCCCGATGATGACGAGTTTGTCAACGTGGACCTGGTGCCGCTGCACGAGCTGATCGACGCCGTGCTCGACGGCAAGATCGAAGACGCCAAGACCGTCGTGGGCGCCTTGGCCTGCGATAGCATCGCACACAGGCTGGGCGGAGCGGAGATTTAACGAGCGGGAATGATC
>USJQ01000079.1 GCA_900554985.1 uncultured Collinsella sp.
AGGAGTCGCTTGTGGTGGCCGACGCGTACCGCGCCTTTTTTGATGAGCTGGGGCCGGAGGAGTACCCCGTGTTCGATGGGGTCCCCGAGCTGCTGGATGGGTTGGCCGCCCAGGGCAAGCGTATGGCCGTGGCGACGTCTCGCATGGAGGCGAAGTGCATCGATATGGTTCATGAGCTGGGGCTTTGCCAGTTCGAAGCTGTGGTTGGCATGAATCCGCCGCAGGGACGCGAGACCAAGGCCGATTCGGTTCGCGATGCCCTGGCGGCGCTCGGCGCGACGGCCGACGATGCCGTGATGATCGGCGATCGCTTTAACGATGTGGAGGGCGCGCACGCGATGGGCGTGCCGTGCATCGGCATCTATTCGGGCGCGGCAGCGCCGGGGGAGCACGAGGCCGCGGGCGCCGATGCGGTGGTGCACTCGGTGGCCGAGCTTGCTAAACTTTTCGCTATCTAATAGACATAATGTGAGGGGCGGGCGTACCCGTCGCTCATTGGTAAGGAGGTCGTTCATGAATCAGGTGGAGCAGAGCGTTGCCGATGATGTCGACGAGGTCTGGGAGGATGTCGTTGCCGATATCGAACAACTGGTGAGCTATCCGTCCGTGGCCGTTGCTGCCGATGCGGAGCCCGGTGCGCCGTTTGGCCGCCCGGTCCGTGACGCGCTCGATTGCGCGCTCGGCATTGCGCAAAAGCTCGGCTATCAGACGAGCGACGACGGGGGCTATGTGGGAATCGCCGATATCCCGGGTCGCGGCGACAAGCAGCTCGCGACTATCTGCCACGTGGACGTGGTTCCCGCTGGCCCCGGTTGGAACACCGACCCGTTTGCGATGGAGCGCCGCGAGGGCTGGCTGCTCGGCCGTGGCGTGATCGACGACAAGGGCCCGGCGGTGTTGTCGCTCTACGCCGGCGCTTATCTGCTCAAACACGGCATTGTGCCGCGCTATACCTTCCGCGCGCTGCTGGGCTGCGATGAGGAAGTGGGTATGTCCGACGTTCACCATTATCTGGAGAACCACGCGAACCCCGACTTTCTGTTTACGCCCGATGCTGAGTTCCCGGTCTGCAATGCCGAGAAGGGCCAGTTTGGGGCGACGTTTGTGAGCTCCAAGATTGACGGCGGGCGCATTGTGTCGTGGAGCGGCGCCGAAGCGAGCAACGCCATTCCGTCGCAGTCTATCTGCGAGCTTGCGATTGCCGCCGATGAGCTGCCGGCGCCTGTTGAGAACGCCGACCGCCTGGAGATCACGGCGCTCGGCAACGGGCATGCGCAGATTTTCGCCCACGGCATTGGCGGTCATGCCTCGATGCCCGAGGGAACAATCAATGCCGTCGGCCTCATCGTGGCGTATCTGCGCGAGGCCGAGGATGCGTTTGGTGCGCGCGACGAGCGCCTGCTGACGCCTGCCGAGCACGAGTTTGTCAAGTTTCTGGCCTTTGTGCATGCGGACGCCTATGGCCGCGGCCTGGGTATCGACGCGACGAGCCCGGCGTTTGGCCCGCTCACCTGCAACCCCGGCGTCATCCGCGTGGCGGATGGCCATATCGAGCAGGTCATCGACGTGCGCTTCCCCGACAGCACGAGTGCCGATACCATCCGCGAGCAGCTCGATCCGCTCGTGGGCCGTTTCGGCGTGACGTGCCAGCTGGGTCGCGCGAAGGTGCCGTTCTCGGTCTCTGCCGATGATCCGGCCGTGAAGGCGCTTATCGATACCTATAACGAGTTCACCGGCAAGCATGCCGAACCCTTTGCCATGGGCGGTGGCACGTACGCACGCAACTTTGCCCGCGCCGTCTCGTTTGGCCCCGAAGAGACCGGCCTTGAGTTGCCCGAGTGGGGCGGCCAGATGCACGGTCCCAACGAGTGCGCCAACGAAGAGCAGCTCAAGCAAGCACTCAAGATTTACATCGTGGCAATCCTGCGTCTCAACGAACTCGAACTATAGTTACGCGGTTTTACCAAACCGCGTAACCAGTCGACGCTGCAAGCCCGCCAGAGCGGCAATCTGCCTTTCAACTTCGGCGGCATGACCAGAAGGTCAATGCCGCCTTGTTTCAAGGCACCTTGCTCGCTCTGGCGGGCTTTCGCTGTCGTCGCCAAAACATCGGCGTTGCTGGGGTAGTCATTGGGGACGTTCTAAAATGACTAGTCAAACAAGAACGTCCCCAATGACTACTTTGCTCTGGTGTAAAAGGTGCGCCATGTTCGGCGCTGGATTGTTATCCGTTTGTAAAGGCTGGGCAGAGCTTGCGGTAAGGGTCTATCAATAGCCCGTAAGAAACCGCAGATAACGCGGTCGTCGCCCGATCGGGGCCGTATCTTTCCAAACAGCAAAGCGGGCAGGGTGCCCGCGAGTCGCATGTATGAAAGGAAGATCATGCTCGATCAGGCTTATTCTCGTCGTCAGTTCCTCGGCCTCGCTGGTGGTCTTGCCAGCATCGTCGGTCTCGGTCTCGTTGGTTGCGACGGCTCCGGCGCATCCGACGCCGCCGACAAGGGTAGCGCTGCTGCCGAGTCCGTCTCCGGCGAGGTGACCTACGACGGCGCCTCTTCGTTCCAAGCTCTCGTCGAGGCTGCTGCCGAGAAGTTCATGGACGCCAACCCCGACGTCTCCATTTCCGGTTCGGGTAACGGTTCGGGCAAGGGTCTGACCGCCGTCGCCGCTGGCACCGTTACCATCGGTAACTCCGACGTCTTCGCCGAGACCAAGCTCGAGGCCGACCAGGTCAAGAACCTCGTCGACCACGAGGTTGCCGTCGTGGGCATGGGCCCCGTCGTCTCCAAGAACGTGACGGTCGACGATCTGTCCCTCGAGCAGCTCAAGGGCATCTTCTCCGGCCAAATCACCAACTGGAAGGAGGTCGGCGGCGACGACGCTACCATCGTCGTGCTCAATCGCAAGGCCGGCTCCGGTACCCGCGCCACCTTCGAGGCTGCCGTCTTTGGCGACGAGGCCGTCGACTTTAAGGGCGACGCCGAGCTCGACAAATCAGGCGACGTCCAGACTCAGATGGGCAGCACCGACAACGCCATCTCCTACCTCGATTTCTCACACTTTGATGACTCCAAGTTCAACGCCATCAAGGTCGAGGGTGTCGAGCCCAAGAGCAAGAATGTCACCGACGACTCCTTCAAGATCTGGGCTACCGAGCACATGTACTGCGCAAAGGACGCCGACGAGGCCACCAAGGCCTTCCTGGAGTTCATGCTCTCCGACGACGTCCAGGGCAAGCTCGTCGAGGAGCAGGGCTTCATCCCCGTCTCTGCCATGAAGGTCGTCAAGGACGCCAGCGGCAAGGTCTCTGCTAAATAAATAATCGCCCCGGAAAGGTTTGCAATGGCAAAACAGCTGCCAAAGCGCGATCTTGAGAACGTGGGCCTGGGCGTCACGGGCGCGTGCGTAGCGCTCGTGACGCTTGTCGTTGCCGCGCTCATCTTTATGGTCGCCCAAAAGGGCCTCTCGGCTTTTATCAGGGACGGCGTCTCGGTCGTCGAGTTCTTCACCGGCACCAAGTGGGACCTGGCCAACACGGCCAAAAACGGCCTGCCCTACACCGGCGCCCTGCCCCTGATCGTCACCTCGTTTGCGGTCATGGTGCTCTCCACGCTCATCGCGCTGCCCATCGCCATCGGCTCTGCCATCTTTGCGGTCGAGATTAGCCCTAAGTTTGGTTCCAAGATCTTTCAGCCGCTTATTGAGCTTTTGACCGGTATTCCCTCGGTCGTCTTTGGCCTTATTGGCTTTCACGTGGTCGTCGGCCTTATGAAGAGCGTTTTCCATGTGAGCACGGGTCTGGGCATCTTGCCCGGCGCCATCGTGCTGGCCGTCATGATCCTGCCGACGATGACCACGCTTTCGGTCGATGGCCTGCGTGCCGTGCCCGACAGCTACCGTCCGGGCTCGCTCGCGCTGGGCTACACCCGCTGGTCGCTCATGACTGCGGTCATCCTGGGTATGACCCGCGCCTTTGGCGAGACGCTCGCCGTGCGCATGGTAATCGGCGGCATCGAGGCCATGCCGACGTCGCTGCTGTCGCCGGCGTCCACCATCACCACCACGCTCACCACGTCCATGGCGGTCTACGCCGAGGGCTCGGCCCAGGACGACGTCCTGTGGGCACTCGGTCTGCTGCTGATGGGCATGAGCCTCACCTTCATCCTGATCATCCATCTCATTGGCCGCAAGGGGGCGAAGGCTCGTGGCTAGCACGCGCATCCACATCGACGAGGCGAGGCTCGGGCGTGTCCAAAAGCAGGATCGCATCGCCACGGGCGTGCTGACGGCGATCGTCGCCATCGTCATGCTCATCGTCATCTCCATGGTGGCCTATATCCTGTTCGAGGGCATCTCGATGCTGTTCCAGCCGGGCTTTCTCACAGAGCCGTCGCGCGCCAACGGAACGCAGGGCGGCGTGCTCTACCAGCTGTTCGACTCGTTCTACCTGCTGCTGATCACTCTGATCATCTCGGTGCCCATCAGCCTAGGCGGAGCGGTCTTCCTGGTTGAGTACGCGCCGAACGGCCCTATCCGCGACATCGCCTCTACCGCCATCGAGACGCTGTCCTCGCTGCCTTCCATCGTCGTCGGCATGTTCGGCTTTCTGGTGTTCTCGGTGCAGCTGGGCTGGAAGTACTCCATCATCTCCGGCGCCGTCGCGCTCACCATGTTCAACATCCCCATCCTGGTGCGCGTGATCCAGCAGGCGCTCGAGGACGTGCCGCAGGCCCAGCGCGATGCGTGCCTGGCCATGGGCCTCACTCGCTGGGAGGCCACGCTGCACATCCTGATCCCCGAGGCCATGCCCGCTATCGTGACCGGCATCGTGCTTTCGGCCGGCCGTGTGTTTGGCGAGGCCGCAGCACTGCTCTTTACCTCGGGCATGAGCTCGCCGGTTCGCCTGAACTTCTTGAGCTTTAACCTGTCGAGCCCCACCTGCGCCTGGAACGTGTTCCGCCCCGGCGAGTCGCTCGCCGTGCACATCTACAAGATCTATGGCGAAGGCAGCCCCGAGGCCCAGCAGATCGTCTGGGGCACCGCGGCGCTGCTGATGATTTGCGTGCTGCTGTTTAACGTAATCGCCCGCATTGTGGGCAAGCAACTGGCAAGGAAGATGACGGCCGAATGAGCGATATGAATGCAACGCCCGCAACCGAGGCGGCCACGTCCGACACCCAGGACTTTCTATCGAGTGTGGGGGAGAGCGAGAAGCACGTGCGCGTGAGCGGCAAGGCCGTGAGCGACGAGGTCGTGCTCTCCACCAAGGACGTCAACGTGTACTATGGCGACCACCATGCCCTGCACGACACGTCGCTCGACTTTCACAAGGGCGAGATCACGGCGCTCATCGGGCCTTCGGGCTGCGGTAAGTCGACCTTCTTGCGTAGCCTCAACCTTATGAATCGCGAGATTCGCGGCTGCCGCGTGGAGGGCGAGATCAACTATCGCGGGCGCAACGTGAACACCAAGACCGAGAACACCTACGAGTTGCGTCGCTCCATTGGCATGGTGTTCCAGCAGCCCAACCCGTTTCGCAAGTCCATTCGCGACAACATCACGTTTGCGCCTAGGCGCCACGGCATCACCGACCGCGACGAACTCGACCGCAT
>USJQ01000080.1 GCA_900554985.1 uncultured Collinsella sp.
CAGGGGTCGGACTTGAGCGGCGCGCGACCCGAATGCTCGGCAACGAGCGCAAAGATTGAGTTATCGGAAAGGTCCTCATCGGCCAGCGTCTGCAGGTAGGGATGGTCGGCGAGCACAAAGGCGTTGTTCTCGAGCATGACGGGGATGCCGTCGGCCGTGCGCACGCGCTCGACCACGATAAGCTCGCAGCCGGGCTCCACGCCAAAGAACGCCGCATCTTCGTGCGTCGCCGCGACGACTGTGCGCGACACCAGACGCGCTCCGGCCACCATGTCGTTGGCAGCACAACCCTCAGTGAAGCTCTGGACGTCACCCTTCTGGCGAATCTTGCGCTTGAGCTTGGGAGCGCACACAAAGGTACCCCTCCCCTGCTGGCGGTTGAGATACCCCGCACGCGACAGCTCCTCGATGGCACGGCGCACGGTGATGCGCCCCACGCCGTAGGACTTCGCGAGCTCCATCTCGGAAGGAATGCGCGAGCCGACTGCGTACACGCCGCGCGCGATTTCGCCCTTTAGGTCGTCCATGACCTGCTGGTACAGTGGCACAGCGGACACCTCGGCGCGCTCGGAACGTTCGGTCTTGCTATCGGCTACCATCGTTACGCTCCATCCCGCGCACGCTCGGACTCAAACTCTTCAATCGCCGCCATAAACTGCTCGCCAAAGGCGTCGGCCTTTTTCTCGCCAATGCCGTTGACCTGGATCAGCTCGTCGCGTGTCTGTGGGCGCAGGCGGCACAGGCCGCGCAGGGCCTTGTCGGAAAAGACCATGTACGGCGCCATCTCCAGCTCGGTCGAAATCTCCTTGCGCAGGGCACGCAGGCGCTCGAACAGCTCGGCATCGTCGCCAACGCGCGGGCGCTGATCCAGCTCGGCCTCCTCGCGCAGCAGATCCACCGCACGGCGGGCGCGGGCCGAGGCCTTGCGCTTGGACGCGCGACGCTTAACGGTAAAGGCAAACGCCTCGTCCTCGACCTCGCTGGCACGCGGACCCAGCCCCACGACCGGATACTGCCCCTGCGAGGTGGCCAGGTAGCCGCGGCCGCACAGCTGGCCGATGATGTCCTTGATACGCCCGACCGATTCGCTCGACAGCTCACCGTAGCCGCGGTCCTCATCCAGATGCATCTGGCGAATGCGCTCGGTGTTGCCGCCGTGGAGCACGTCGGCGATGAGCGACTTGCCAAAGCGCATGGGACGCGTGGCCACATAGCGCACGGCAGCGCGGGCCATATCGGTGACGTCCTCGACCTCGAACTGCGTGAGGCAATTGCTGCAGTTGCCGCAGCCCTCGACGTCGTCCATGGCGGTGCCGCCCGCGCCAGCCGAAGCAGCATGCTCGGCCGCGGCCTCGTCGCCAAAGTAGCGCAGCATGTATTCGCGCAGGCAGCCGGTGGTATTGCAGTAGCCCTCCATCTGGCTGAGCAGACGATATCGATTCTGGAGCGCCCACGCGCGCTGTTCGTCGTCGAGTGCCTCATCGGCAGCATCGCCGCGGTCGATCAAAAAGCGACGCATGCGAAAATCGTTGCCGTTCCACAGCAGATGGCAGCTGGCTGGGTCGCCATCACGGCCGGCGCGGCCCGCCTCTTGGTAGTAGGCCTCGATGCTCTCGGGCACGTTGTTGTGGATCACGTAGCGCACGTTGGGCTTGTCGATGCCCATGCCAAAGGCGTTGGTGGCAACCATCACCTGGATATCGTCGTCGATAAAGGCGCGCTGGCTTTGGCGGCGGGCGTCGTTGCCCATGCCGGCATGGTAGCGGCCCACGCGAATGCCGCTGGGACCCAGTGCCTCGGCAAGCTCACCTGCCAGCGCATCGACCGTCTTACGGGTCGAGCAATACACGATGCCGCTCTCGCCCGAATGCGCGATCACGTAGTCGCGCACCCACGCGGCCTTGGCCTTGTCGCCCATCTCCTCGCAGCCAAAGTAGAGATTCTTGCGATCGAAGCCCGTCACCACCGTCGCGGGGTTTTGCAGGCCGAGCATCTGCTGAATGTCCGCACGCACGCGCTCGGTCGCCGTAGCGGTAAAGGCCGCCACGATGGGGCGCTGCGGCAGGGAATCGATGAACTCGCGAATCTGCAGGTAAGCGGGGCGAAAATCCTGGCCCCATTGGCTCACGCAGTGCGCCTCGTCAATGGCCACGAGCGGCACGCCAATGCCGCCGTCCGCCGCGGCCTCCTGCGCAAAGGCTAAAAAGCGCGGCTCGAGCAGGCGCTCGGGCGCCACGTACATAAGCTGGTAGCGACCCTCGCGCGCCCGCTTGAGCACAGTGTTTTGCTGGGCCGGAGTAAGGCTGGAGTTGAGATAGCTGGGTCGCGCACCCGCCGCGAGCAACGCACGGGTCTGGTCCTCCATCAGCGACAGCAGCGGGCTCACCACAAAGGTGATGCCGGGCAGCATGAACGCGGGCACCTGGTAGCAAATGGACTTGCCGGCGCCCGTGGGCATAACGCCCAGCGCATCGCGACCGGCAAGGATCGCATCGACCATGCGGTCCTGTCCCGGGCGAAACGAGGTGTAGCCAAAATAGGCGCCGAGCGTGTCGAGCGCCATCTGCTGCATGCTATCGGTCATGGTTTCCTAACGTCCAAGTCATCTGCCGCCGATTATACGCCGCCACGCGGACCGGCGTCGCCCGGCTGCCGACCACGGGCAATACGATCCAAGGCGGGCAACCGTGGATTTTCGGACACTTGCCAAACGAGCGTGGATAATCTCCCACTTTGAGACCGTCACCGAGCCAAAAACGGGAGATTATCCACGCTCATTCTGCAGGTAGTCATTGGGGACGTTCTTGAATGACTAGTCGTTTAAGAACGTCCCCAATGACCATCTTGACAAGCGCGAAAACGTTGCCGGTTGAGCATAAGTCAGTGAAAACGCCCCTAAGCGAGCAAGGTGACGTGAAAGATGGGGGGGCATTGACCTTCTGGTCATGCCCGACGATTGAACATCAGATTGCCGCTTAGGGGGGTTTGCAGCGTCGGCCGGTTACGGCGTTTGTAAAACGCCGTAACCTACAAAATGAGCATCGCGTCGCCAAAGCTGAAGAAGCGGTAGCGCTCTTCGATAGCAGCGGCGTAGGCATCCATGATCTGGTCGCGGGTGGCAAGCGCGCTTACGAGCATCATGAGCGTGGAGCGCGGCACGTGGAAGTTCGTGATCAGCGCGTCGACCACGTGATAGGTCGAGCCGGGCATGAGGTAAAGCTGCGTCGTGGCGTTCTCGCGCGCCACGATGTCGCCGCGGCCGAGCGTGTCGGCACCGTCCTCGCGGCCTTCAAAATAGCGCGCCGTCACAGCCGGATCGGACACCGGCGCGTCCGCGTCAAACGCACTCTCGAGCGAGCGCACCGCGGTGGTGCCGACGGCGATCACACGATGACCCTCGGCCTTGGCCTTGTGCACGGCGTCGACAACCTCCTGCGACACGTGGTAGCGCTCGGTGTGCATGACGTGCTGCGTAGGGTCGTCCTCCTCCACCAAGCGGAAGGTATCGATGCCCACCTCGAGCTCGACGGCGGCAAACTTCGCGCCCTTGGCCTCGATAGCGGCCATGAGCTCGGGAGTAAAGTGCAGACCCGCCGTAGGAGCGGCAGCCGAGTGCTCCTCCTTCATGGCGTAGACGGTCTGGTACTTCTCGGGGTCGCCCTCGTAATCGGTAATGTAGGGCGGCAGCGGCACGTGGCCGGCCGCATGGATGGCCTCGTCGAGCGTGCGCGGGTCGCCGGCGGCATTGCAACCGGCCGGCTCAAAGCGCACCAGACGGCCACCACGGCTATCGGTGACAAAGTCGATGACCTCGGCCGTCAGCACCACGGGAGCCCCCTCGGGCGCCTGGGCGCCACCGGCGCGATACTCAATCTGGGCACCGGGCTTCAGGCGCTTGCCCGGCTTGACCAAGCACTCCCAAACATGGCCCAGCGGGTCAACATCCTCGCGGCGCTTGAGCAGCAGCGTCTCGACCACGCCACCCGAGCCGGCTTTGCGACCGATCAGGCGGGCCGGCATCACACGCGTCTTGTTGATGACGAGCACGTCGCCCGGCTCGATATAGTCGATGATGTCGCGGAAGATGCGGTGCTCAACGGTGCCGCCATGCTCCAGCGGCGTTCCCGCCTGGGAGCCCTTGCGATCCACCACCAGCAGGCGGCAGGAGTCGCGCGGCTCGGCGGGAGCCTGGGCGATCAGTTCCTCGGGAAGGTTGTAGTCAAAATCATAGGTACGCATAGACACGTCGGATTCTCCTTATATAGCTATAGTCCGCCCTACATCCTAGCAGGCTGACGTCCCAAATGAACTACTTTTTGGCAGCCTTGCGCTCGTCGCGAATGCGAGCGCGGTCCATGGCCGCCTCGACCGCAGAAGAGCGGCGGCCGCAGTACTTCTGTCGATACATGCCCAGTTCGCGCGAACGGCGCGTAGCCTCGGGATAATACGGGCGAAAATCGCGGATCACCGGGGTGAGCCCACGTGCCGCCGCCAGGCGCTCGAGTACGTCATTGCAGGTGTCGAACAGCTGGTACGGCGAGACGGCGAGCGTCGTACCCACATATTCAAACCCGCGCTCCTGGGCAACGCGGCATGCCTCGGCCAAGCGCAAGGCATAGCACACGCGACAGCGACGGGGACGATCGGCACCCAACGGGGCCACGCCGGTCTCCCAGCGTTCGCGGTCCTCCCCGGCCTCGATGAGCTCGATGTCGCCGTCGGCACACCACCGGCGCAGCTCGTCCAAACGACGCTGCCATTCATCGCGCGGCTGAATATTGGGATTGGTCCAGCAAATCGTGGGCTCAAACCCCTCCTCGCGCAGCAGGCGAACCGGCTCAAGCGAGCATGGCGCGCAACAAGCATGCAGCAACAACGGCTTCATCGACATCTCCTCCCCCGCAATGATTTTTTAATCCCCGTCCCAGAAAAATCATCCCAAAAAGACTACCTTGCGAAAAAGCGCACGCCAAAGGACGTGTCCTCGCAGGCGGCAATGCGGCGGTCGCGCAGGATCGTCCGCACGTAATACCAGTCGCCCGTGCATCCCGAAAGGTGCAAACCAGCCGCCAGGTAGCACAGCAGCGGATACCCAGAAAACGCAAATCCCAGGGCAAACGCCGCCGTCACAACAACCGTCGGCGCCAGGCAAACCGCCATGTACCGCCGGCGCGAATACACAATCCCCTCGGCGCAGGCATAGATCATGCACGTCTCACGGTTCGCTCCAAAAGGCACGTGCGCACTCGCGGGCGCCAGCAGCTTAAAAAACACACCGTGCACCAGCTCGTGCACAGCAAACGACGCCATTGAGACCGCAGCCAAGCCGACTATCCAGCCCAAGACCGCCGTCCAGCCGCCCGCGTCAGCCGCATCCAAGTCTGCAGGCCCGCCCAGCAGCATAAACACCGGCACCAGGCACACGGCAAACACGCCGACTACGACCATCCCCCACACAAAGCAGGCGTGCAGAAAATCCTCGTCCTCAAACGCATGTATGTTGGAAATCTCATTCATAGCATCTTAGGATAGCGCCCCTGCCACGCACCCGCCCGCATGTGCGATAATGTCGAACGATATGCACGAATTGACCACCGCGCCGCCGAACC
>USJQ01000081.1 GCA_900554985.1 uncultured Collinsella sp.
GGTGCTGAAGCACCATGCCGCGTCCAATGCGGCAAAAGGGAGAAGCAACATGAAGAAGTCGACGTTCAATACCCTGCTTGTCGGTGGCGGTTTTCTGCTTGGCACGGCCGGCATCAAGCTGCTTACCAGCGCTCCGGTCAAGAATGCCTGCGTGCAGGGTATCGCGTGCGGCATGCGCATCAAGAACGGCTACCAGGACATGGTCGAGCAGGCCAAGGCTAATGTCGACGACATGGTTGCCGAGGCTGCTTACATCACCCAGAGCGAGGCCGCTGCTGACGAGGCAGCCGAGTAACGCTCCCAGGCACAAACTATGAGATTCTCGATTATCAGCGAGATCCCCGGCAGGACCCGTCTTCAATTGGCGGGTCCTGTGCCAGAGAGCGATATCGACGGCGTCCACAAGGTGCGCGTATATGGCCGTATTGGCCAGATGGCGCTCGAATACGACGAGCCACGTCGCGCGAGCGTGCTCGACGCCTTGGGCGCACTCGATGCTCAAGCTATCGCTGATGCCAAGTCGGGCTATGTGATGCAGCTTGAGCCGCGCAAGCACAAACTCGTTATGGACCTGGCGACACTCGTCGGCGCCCACTACGCGCGCCGCTGGTTCTTGCCGACGCCTCTGCGTGCGGTGTTTGTCGTGGCCGGTTACATGGCATTTTTGCGCGCTGCCCTTCATGAGCTGGCGCAGCCGCGCCTGACCGTTCCCGTGCTCGACGCTTCGGCCATCGGTATCTCGTTTGTCAAACGTGATGTCGATACCGCGGGCCAGACGATGTTCCTGCTCAATGTGGGCGAATTGCTCGAGGACTACACACGCGCCATGAGCGAAAACGAGCTCATCAACTCGCTGCTCGACGTGCCTGATAAGGCACAAAAAGTGGTCGGCGACACCGAGGTGAGCGTTGCCGCCACCGAGCTTGAGCCCGGCGATCTGGTCGCCGTGCGCACTGGCATGTCCATTTGCATCGACGGTGTTGTCGAGCAGGGGAGCGCTATGGTCAACCAGGCGACCCTGACCGGCGAGCCGCTGGCCGTTGAGCGCAGCGTGGGCGACGACGTGTTCGCCGGTACCGTCGTGGAAGACGGCAGCATCTTGGTGCGCGTGCGCGCCAACACGGCGCAGACCAAACTGCGCTCGATCGTCTCGCTCGTGCAGACGGCCGACTCGCTCAAATCCGAGGGCCAGTCGCATATGGAGGACCTCGCCAACAAGATCGTCCCGTGGAACTTCCTGCTCGCGGGCCTGGTTGCGCTCACCACGCGCAGCCTTATCAAGACCTCGGCGGCGCTGATGGTCGACTACTCGTGCGCACTCAAGCTCACGGGTTCCGTCGCCGTCATGACCGCTATGAGCGATGCTGCCAAGATGGGCGTCATGGTCAAGGGCGCAAAGTACTTTGAGTCGTTTGCCAAGGCCGACACCATTGTGTTTGATAAGACTGGCACGCTCACCGAGGCGCAGCCGCGCCTGGCTTGCGTGCTGACGACCGACGGCTGGAGCGAGGACGAGGTCCTGCGCCTTTCTGCCTGCCTGGAGGAGCATTTCCCGCATCCGGTGGCGCGTGCCGTGGTCAACGCCGCCCGCGAGCGCGGGCTCGAGCACCGCGAGCGCCATGCTGCGGTCGAGTACATCGTGGCGCATGGTATTGCTTCGTCCATCGAAGGGCGTCGCGCGATTATCGGCTCGGCACACTTTGTGTTTGAGGACGAGAGCGCGCAGCTCGATTCTGACATTAAGGAGCGCATTGAGTCCGAGATGCAGGGCCTGTCGCCGCTGTATCTGGCGGTCGATGGAAAGGTCGTCGGCGTGCTCGGCATCGAGGATCCGCTCAAGGCCGGGGTCCGTGAGGCCATCGCCGACCTGCACGCGTTGGGCGTTAAGCATGTCGTTATGCTCACGGGCGACTCGGAGCGCACGGCCGAGCGCATTGCTCGCGAGGCGGGGGTCGACGAGTTTAAGGCCGAGCTGCTGCCCGAGGACAAGTACGCGTATGTGGAGCGCATTAAGGGCGAGGGGCGCCACGTTGCCATGGTGGGCGACGGTGTCAACGATTCGCCGGCGCTCGGTTTGGCCGACGTGGGCTTGGCGATGGGTGGCGGAAGCGACATCGCCAAGGAGGTTGCCGACATCATCCTGACCGATACGGATCTTGCCGCGATCGTGCGCCTGCGCCGCATGAGTCAGGGCCTCGTTGATCGTCTGACGAGCTCCTACTCTAAGGTGATGCTCACCAACTCAGCGCTCCTGGCGCTGGGCATTACCGGCGCGATTACCCCGCAAGCGTCGTCGCTGCTGCACAACGGCTCGACGATTGCCTACAGCCTGGGCAACGCAAAGGCGTACCTGCGTTAGCAGACGTGTTCGCCCACGTTATCTGGCCTGCGCCCAGACGGCATCGGTGTCGTCTGGGCGCAGGCCTTTTGCGTTTGACCATGTGCTAGCTTCTCTATATAGTGTGGCTAGCAGAGCTAGCAATTGAAGGGAGCGGGATCGACGTGGGTGCTGTTGGCGGCATGGCGCAGGTGAATGTTCGCGTAGATCGCCAGGTCAAGAATCGTGCCGAGGAGGTGCTGCGGCTTTCGGGCGGGTCACTGCCCGAGCTCATCAAAAAGGTGGTGGCCAAGGTCGCGCAGGGTGGCGGGCAGTGCGAGGAAGTGCTTGCGGCCGTCGACGACCGGCGGCAGACCGTCGCGCCCGATACTCCGTTCGCCGCATCATGGGCGGCGGCAGATCAGCTTTACGCGGACCTGGGCATCGCTACGTCGCCCGTATCCGACGATCGCGGTTGGGAAACAATCTATTCCGAAGCCATGGACGAGCGCTATCGCCAAAAGGGGATGATCCTGTGAGCGAGGCTCCCCTCAAAATAATGGTGGATGCCAACGTATGGGTTGATTCGTTTTGCGCCGACCATGCTGAGTCGCTTGCCGCACGCGCGTTAATTGGGCAGGCGACGGAGGCGGGGGCATTGCTGTTCTTTCCGGTGCATATCGCCAAGGACGTACTGTATGTTGTACAGCACGAACTGAAGCGCAGCGTTCTTGCCAGCGGGGGAGCGCTCGGCGAGGCTTCTGCCCGCGCGATTGGCGATGCGGCGCTGGCGTTTGTTCGGAACATGACCGAAAACGCCACGGCCGTGGGTGCAGATGCGTCGGACCTTTGGCTGGCCGACAAATACTTAGCGCTCCATCGCGATTACGAGGACAACTTGGTACTCGCCGCATGCAAACGCGCCCAGGTTGATTACTTGGTGACCAACGATCGAAAACTGCTCGAACATGCCAATCTTGCAGCAAAGACACCTCGTCAAATGATGCCGATTCTTGCTTTGGCCAAACGCGGCGGCACGGCTATCGGTTGACGCGAGCTGTTCGCGGGCCCCTTGGACGACGATGCGCCAAGGGGCCCGCGTCTGCTATTTACAAAAGCTCGGCCTTGATGGTGGGACTTTCTGCGAGCTGCTCGGCTGCCTTTTCGTTGGAGCTGTCGAGTGCTGCCAGACTGCGGTAGACCCACTCGTTGACCTGGGTGTTCTTGACGCCTGCGGTCTGCATAAGGGCGCCTACCTCGCGGATTGCTGCGAACAGATCGGCCTTGGGACCCGCGAGCTCGACCTCGATACCGTGGTAGGCGGCCACGCCGCGGTTCTCACTCACGTGGTCGATAAAGCCCTCGACGGTCTCAAGCTGCTGAGTGAGAGCTGCATCATCGTCAACGTCCAGCGCGACGAGTGCGTTCGATACCGTGAGGGCGGGATGTCCGCAGGGGACAAAGCCCTCGATGACATCCATAGCTTCGGTAATGGTTGAGCCCAGGCCTGCGAGGGCATTGACGAGTTGCTGCTTGGTATCCATAACGGTCCTTTCGACGGGTCAATTTTGCTTGGCGAAAATATACGTGACGCGATCGGTAACAAAAGTGCGAAGTGCGGCGCACATTGAGGTCTTCACAGCTCGTGCATAGAACAGCTGTCCGCTTTCAGAACGTGGTAAGATAACACTCCACAAGCGGGGCTCGCCCCGTATGTTCCTTGAAAAGTCGACGGTTATCGGGTGTTTGCAGGCCCGATACCATCCAGACTTTCCCAACATTCGGGGGCGACTGGTTTCGACACGATAGCTCTGAGAGAGGAAGCAAGCCGAGGTCTCCTCGCCTCGTTAAACAGGGGTACCGTCAAATTGAATTGACAACAACTCTTCTTTTGAGCCTATGGCTCTCGCTGCTTAGTTTATAGCGGCGCGTCAACCCGGTGATTTCCCCGACACCGGCGCGACGTCATTTTAGGGGAATGCTCCTGCGCACGTAATCGGTATGGCGCAGGCTAAGACCGAACCGGTTAGGACGCCGCGAGCGTGTCGCTGCGCGCAAAGCGTCCGAGACAAAACCAGCGACTGAGCTTGGAGATGCCAATCAGGGGGCTTTCGTGGACCGGAGTTCGATTCTCCGCGCCTCCACCATACGTAACAGGCAGGTAGAGAAGTGTCTCTACCTGCCTTTTTATTACATATGGATACCGCGGAGAATCGAACTCTATGCAGGGCGCGGGCGTTAAGCAAACGCGAAGCGTTTGTAGCCCGCGGGCGAGGGCGGCGGCAGCCGGCCGAAGCCGGCGCGGATTTGCGAAGCAAATACGCGGATTCTCCGCGCAAACTATCAGCCCAATATGGATGCGATGTTATCGAATCTCAGCCGGCCATGCGCCGCATCAACGGAACCCCAAACCCGCGGAGAATCGAACTCTGTGCAGGGCGCGGGCGTTAAGCAAACGCTACGGCAACGTAGGGTGGGACGCGCTTTCCTAACGGCGGCCCAGGCGGAAAATCCATCCCGGAATCCGCGCTCAGAACGGGACACGCTTTCCCAACGGCGGTCCAAGCGGAAAGTTCATCCCGGAATCCCGCCTCAAACTGGGACACGCTTTCCGCTCCATATTCTCAACTCCAAAACCTATGCGCCCTCCATTCCAAAACTGGGTAGAAGAAAGCCAAAACGCAATCGCAGGAGGTCAATATGACTGCAGAAGATAAGGCAAAGAACGCCGGCAAGGTCGCGCTCGTTTTGGAGGGCGGCAGCTTCCGCGGGCAATTTACCGCAGGCGTACTCGACGTTCTCATGGAGGCCGGCGTCGAGATTCCGGCGGTATATGGCGTATCGGCCGGCGCCCTCAACGGCGTGAACTACAAGTCGCATCAGATCGGCCGTGCCAACCGCATCAACCTGGCTTTCTGCAATGACAACCGCTTCATGGGCGCCGCATCGTTTGCGTCCACGGGCTCCATCGTGGGTTACGATTTTATCTTCAACGATGTCCAGGACCGCCTGGATCCCTTTGACAACGAAGCGTTCGACGCGAGCCCCACCAAGATGTACGCCGTCGCGACGGACATGCTCTTTGGAACCGCTGCATACCTGCCGGTCAAAAGCGCCGTGCTCGACCTCGATGCCGTGCGCGCCTCGACGTCGCTGCCGCTGGTGACGCCGCCGGTCGAGATCGATGGGCACAAATACGTCGACGGCGGCGTAGCCGATTCGGTCCCCATCGAGCACG